>CAZWFP010000006.1:0-52443 GCA_964633175.1 uncultured Planctomycetaceae bacterium
TTATTTAAAAATTTGTTTTAAAGATATTCTCAAACCTCTCAGAATAGATGATTTTACAATATCATCCTTTGTATACGTCTTAAATAACTGGTATTTCCCTTTTTTCAAAGTAAAAACCTCTATAGCTTTATATGCCGGGTCAACTATCCAGTATTCCTTTACACCAAATTTTTCATATAGTTCTTTTTTGATAATCCTATCCTGCTGCAATGAATTTTCTGATAATATTTCAATAATTAAATCAGGGACACCTTTTACATACCTCTTGTCAATTATGTTAAAATTTTTATTAGCAATAAACAGCAGGTCTGGTTGAACAACGTTTAATTCATCTAGCATAACATCCAAGGGCGAAAAATAAACTACTCCTAAATTATTCTCCTTGGCAAACTTTTTTATTAGTTCATTTAAATCACTCAAAATCCTCTGATGTTCCGGACCAGGAGCAGGCGCCATAATTAATCTTCCTTCCACTAATTCATATCTTTTATTGTCATCAAGTTTAGAATAGTCATTATATGTGTATTGTCTTTTTCTGGATAATATTTTAACAACACCCATTAACTTAATGGGATTATACAAAAATCTTTAATAATTTTTAAATTATTCAATATTAAAATTCTGCTTCTATGGATTTTAGATTGCCTGATATTGGTGAAGGATTGGTAGAAGCCCAGATAGTAAAATGGTTTGTAAAAGAAGGAGATAGTGTAAAAGAAAACCAACCTATGGTTGAAGTTCTAACTGATAAAGCCAATGTTGAAATACCTTCACCCTATTCGGGTGTAGTAGCAAAAATATATGTCAAAGAGAACGAAATAGCGCGGGTTGGAGAGGTTATTATAAGTTTTTCAACAGAAAACGTAAAAGAAGATAGAGAGGGCGAAAAAGATGAAAAAGTAACGGATTCACCTAAAGCTGTCCAAGTAGAAAGTTTGCAAAGAGGGGGAGAATATGCGCGCAAAGTATTGGCTGCTCCTGCTGTCAGGAAATTAGCAAAAGAAAAAAATATTGATCTATCAAAAATCAAAGGGTCAGGACCGGGAGGAAGAATACTTCTTAGCGATTTAGAAACTATAAAACCACTTCTAGAATATACTGAACATCAAGAAGTTACTGTATCTAAAGGTGAATTCACATTTTCTGATGAAAATAAAGTAAGCGAAGAAATGCCGATCAGAGGAATTTTAAAAGCGATGTTTGATAGAATGGCCCTTGCTCAAAAATATTCTTCTCTTTTTACTTATGTTGAGGAATGTGATGTTACTGAACTGGTAAAATTAAGAGAAAACTCGCAGGAGATTGCTCAGAAAGATGGTATAAAATTAACTTACTTACCTTTTATTTTGAAAGCAATTTCACTATCATTCAAGTTATTTCCAAAACTAAACGCTACTATTGATGAAGAGAGGGCGGTTTTAAAGATAAGGAAAGATTGTAATATAGGCGTAGCAATGGTGGTTAATGATAATTTAATTGTTCCTGTCTTGAAGAATGTAGATAGAAAGAATATATTACAGTTAGCAAAGGATTTAAATGAACTGCAAGATTTGGGGCGTAAAAATCAATTGAAACCAGAAAATTTCAAAGATGGCGGTTTTTCAGTTACAAGTTTAGGTAAATACGGTGGCGTATTAGCCACACCAATAGTAAATTATCCTCAAGTATCTATTTTAGGAATCCATAAAATTTCTTTAAAGCCATCATATAATGATGGAAAATTAGAACCGCGATATTTTATGAATCTATCTATAAGTTCAGACCACCGAGTAATAGAAGGACACTACGCCGCAGAATTCTTACAAGAAGTAATTAAATACTTACAAGACCCGAAACTACTTTTGTTGCAGTTGATTTAGTAAATATAGGGTGTGAAATACTTGCATTTACTATATAAGTTTTGATTGATGCAAGAAAAACTCAAATGTCAAAACTCAGAAGTTCAAGTCAAAGTCCAAAAGTTTCTGGAAATAATTTGACACTTAATAAATCTCTAAATTTACAACTTTCTCAATCTATGAATTATATTAGTGTGAGTATTGAAAATTGAATAATATAAAATCTTCTATATTAAGGATTAGAGCAATACTCTAATCACTAAGAGCGTAAGATGGTGGACATAGTAAGAAAGCAGGTCGTTAGTAAAAATCTTCCTGAAGCAGCAGAAAAGACCGTTATAAAAAAAGAAGAACAAAAAAAGCCAGATATATTAGAGTCGGTAGAACCGAATCAGAAGGTCCAACCAGAATCTACCATATCGGAAAAGCTGATTGCTGCAAAAGCATTTTACTGGCTTTTGTTTATCAGAAAACTTGACGAACTTATGTATGCTTTACAAAGGCAGGGGAAGATAGGGTTTTACGGCGGTTGCACAGGACAAGAAGCGGTGCTGGTTGGCTGTGGATTGAATATTCAACAGAACGACTGGGTTGTGCCTGCCTTAAGAGAGGGACCAATACTTTTAATGAGAGGATTTGCTTTGGAAAAATATATGGGACAATACTTTGGCAATGAATATGATATCCAAAAAGGACATCAGATGCCAGCCCATCATTCATCTAAAGAATATAATCATATTTCATGGTCAAGTTGTATAGGGAACCAATTACCGCAAGCGGTTGGTCTTGCTTATTCATTAAAGTATAAAAAAGATGATTCCATTGTATTTGCATTTATGGGTGATGGAGCAACCTCTTCTGCTGATTTTCATTGTGCCTTAAACTTTGCCGGCGTTTGGCAAGCCCCTGTTCTTTTTATATGCCAAAACAATCAATGGGCAATCTCCGTTCCCTTTGCAAAACAAACTGCTACGCAAACCGTATCTGAAAAAGCCATCGCATACGGAATAGAAGGTGAAACAATTGACGGAATGGATCTTGATATTGTCTACCATAAAGTTAAAGAAAAAGTTAAATTCGTTAGAGAAAATAAAACCCCTTTTCTATTAGAAACTCTATGTTATCGTTTAGGTCCACACTCCACAAGTGACGACCCAACTAAATATAGAAATAGTGAAGAAGTAGAATTATGGAGGCAAAAAGACCCTTTAAATATCTTTAAGAAAAAATATTTAAATATTATTAACTTTAAAGAATTGGAAGAAAAATATTCACAAGAAATTCATGACACTATAAATAGCGCAATAAATAAAGTCAAAAATGGTAAAATGGTAGCCCTCATGACGTTGATAGAAGATGTATTCGAAAAGATACCCAAACGGTTAAATAGCCAATTTATCGAATTAGAGTAAATTAAGTAAATGGTCAAGGGATATGAAATTCTATCGTTATGGGGACACCTTAAAAAAGCAAAAGTCAAGACGGTAGCATAGGCTAGTGCTATCAAAAGCACAGGCAAAGTTCAAAAGTTCAAGGTTTAATGAAACCCCTCACTCACAAACCCGTAATAATATATTTGTATATGAGAAAAAAGAGTTTGAAACAAGGAAGTTCCAGCACTGTATATACTACAACTGCTTCAAATAGCAATAATTTTGAATTTAAACTACCAAACTTAGAGGATGCCAGGGAATACCTAGTAGTAGCAACAGCGTTAGGTTCTGATTGGTATAAAGCATCTGGCAATAAAGAACTCTACGTGGAGCAAAAACAACTAAATAATGAAGGGATACTAAAAGTTTCTGGGAACCTCAATTCGAGGGAGCTCCTATTAAACCAGTACTATCCTGTCCTAAATTAAACATAGCATCTATAATTGATAAATAAGGAATGAAACCGTCAAACTGTTGTTTATATTCTATTGCTTTAAATTCTTG
Organism: uncultured Planctomycetaceae bacterium; assembly: GCA_964633175.1. Taxonomy (GTDB): domain Bacteria; phylum Planctomycetota; class MHYJ01; order CAZWFP01; family CAZWFP01; genus CAZWFP01. Next base: position 3,776 of record CAZWFP010000006.1, read on the forward strand.
AAATATAACTTCTATTCCTTCTTGCTTAAATAGTTCCATTTCTAAATATTCTTTACCATGAATGCCGGATATATATTTTGTTGCTCTAAACATCTTACACAAATCAACCAATCTTTGGGTTTTTGTAGATTTTATATGTAATCCAGAGGAAAGGACGATTTTTGTAGAAATATGAAGGTAATTTATGATAAAATCTAAAAAATATATATTTAAATCTATAAGTTTTTGAAAATTTTTATTAATGCCTTCTTCAATTTTATCGTAAATAGTTTTGAAGAAAGGGGCTTTCAAATAATTTTGCTTAAAAGCGCCCAGCATCTTTCTTTTCCAGTTATGTTCATCGTTTATTTGAACTTCAGACAACAATTGTCCGTGTCTGCCTTTTACAAAAACAGGCACTGTAATATATTGCCAGCCATCTTTTGTTCTTATCTTATTCCTATTCATCCATGCAAGATCTCCTGTATGCACAAACTGAACATCGTCCAATAGAACAAAAACAGTGCTTTTTACCATCTTATCAAAAAATCCAAGATAAGGTAAAAAATTTACCTGATGAGCAGAAAGTATAATGTCAGTCATTTTATATAGATATAGAATATATAGATATTATGTACCAAAAGGGCTTTTCAAGGGTAGAGGAGGCGCAAGAAAAGAGGATGGAATTGCCATTATTGCCCTTTTATCTTCAGAACAGGCAGTTTTTCTAATATGTAAAACTTCACCCTTTTAGAAAATTCCAATCCATACTTGCTTTTGCATACAACTTCCAAAAAATACTCACCATCTCGTAAATATGGATAATACTCGTATTCCCCTTTGGTAGGATACTGAGTAAAAATCGTCGCTGCAAGAGAATTGTCCGTATTAAAAATATGGGCATTGACATACTCTGATAATACACTATTTCTACTTCTACAGTTCCATTTTATTACTATACTTTCCCCTTGTAAAATAACCTCTTCTCTTACAGGAGAATAAATTTTAGGTTTGGGCTTTCTTAAGTTTATTACATAAGGGGACGGTTTTTTATTAAGTACAAAGTTGGCAATATACCTTTTTCTTAACTTGTTAACAGTGGCTAATGCAAAACTAAATTTACCGAAACGATTAATGGCTACCTTTAACATTCCTTCCCGCGACTCTATCCCCTTGAATATTTGCCACTGTTTCCATCTGTCATTACCGAAATCCCACAAATATATGCCTAACTTAACAGGATATGCAGAGACATTATCAGAAAATCTATACCTTACATTTATAATTGCACCGTTCCTTTCAACTTTCTCTATATCAACTCCCAATATCTCAGCTACAGGAGGCGTATAATCCACTACCACCTTCCCTGTATTAACCTGAGAATAATTTCCTGCTATATCGTAAGCGCTGCAAGTTATAGTATAAACACCTTCTCCCAATTCTACTTCTACCACACCATATACCTCATTTTTTGTTATACTCTTTATTTCAATACCATCCTTTAGAATGCTGAATACGACCTCTTTTAAAGGAATAAGTCTTTTAACAACACGGTATTTAAGATTAATTTTATTAGCGTTAAATTCTAACTTATCCTCAACTGTGCATAATGGAGGTTGAGAGGATACAAAAATGTTTTTTATTATTAATTCATTATCAAGACCTGCCTTATTCTTAGCATAAATTTTAACATATATGTTCCCTTCATATTCAGGTGTAAGAATTAACTCGTCTTTTGCTTTGAACAATTTATTGATTTTTTTCCACGATAATCCCCTGTCAGTTGACCAAAATATTTTTATACTATCATCATCCAACTCTAAGGAAGAAACTTCAAATGGTATTCTAACTAATTCTCTACCATAAAAACCTTGCTCCAAACCTTCCACTTTGATGCTAGGTTTGTTAGTAATAACACAAATTCTCTTGTTTGATTTATTGAGAGACACTGGCTCAGATAAGCGCGATACGGCTGCCACCGCCAATTTATAACATCCATCCTTGAAAGTAACTTTTTTATTACTCATTACACTACCATATTGTATAAACTTACCGTTATCCCCCTCGCTATAGTAAAGTAAAACATCGGTAATTAAATCAATATCATCTAATAATTCATATTCTATATTGAATGTATTGTGTGTAATATAAGATTCGTTTTTTATAGGATACAGTAAAGTAAGATTTTTATATGATATAGAAAAATCATAAAATGCCGTATTCTTACTTTTATCATAAGTTATAAGCCTGAATTTCCTTAGATTTTCTCTATTTTCCGGCATTATTTTAAATATACCATTCGGTTGTTTAGTTTCATACAATTTCATAGTTTGTTCATTCACTATTTCAATTAACTCCACACTATCAATGGCAACATTATCAGTTGCAGTGTATGAAAATTCTACAACTTTATTAGATGGATATTTTAAAAAAGGTGGTATATTCACTTCCAATTTAGGTGGGGCTAAATCAACGGTAAAGGAGCAGTTTGGGGGGTGGAATTTTTTTACATTACCTACCTTATCCTTAGCAATAATATTAATAGAAAAATCACCATTCTCTCCTATGTCAATGCTAAAATTCCTCTTCGCCTCTATGCCTTTATATAACAGGTTATAAAAACTGTTATCCTTATAAAGCGATACTTCCACTTCCTCTACACCACTTTGGTTGTCTTTAGCATCAAATACCACATTTATTATGCCTTTAGTAATGTCTTTTTTAATAAACTGACAGGAAATATCTATATCAGGTGGGAGATTATCCTTTATATAAAAAGGCGTTATAACCTCAGTTTCGTTCCCCCCTAAATCTCTACAAATAAATTTAAACTGAACTCCATCATAATTTCCGAAATTGAAATTGTGAGTATATGGGTTTTCCGTCTCCATAACTTTTACAAACTCTTCGCCTTCTCTATTTCTACTGTAAATTATTAAAGGATTAAGTGATAAATAATTGTCTATGCATTTGACTTTTAATATATCATTAAAATCGGCATTATAGTATTGAGAATTTAATTTAGACCATTCATAGATAACCTTAGGAGGAATACCATCGTATTTTATTTCAAATTGTCTAAAAGTTTTTTCTCCCAAGATGTTTTCCACCTCAAACCTTATGAATATTATCCCTTCATAAATATCTGGGATGTTAAAAAGAATTGTTCCACTTTCAGATAATTGTTTATATGTTTTATATTCCTTATTATCAAAGGAATACAGAAGTGTTCCTCTTGCAAAATTACTTATTTTATAATCAAACGCAAACTTCTTTGTAGCAGAATATACATCATAAGATTTCCTTACATCAATATCAATCTTAGATACATCATAAAAACAAACTTTCGTTTTACCTGTTATATTTCCATATATATCTTTAGATAAATAACCTATAGCCACAAATTCATAGCATCCTTCTTCCTTTATATGCACTATCCCTTTAGGTTGGACATAGCCAAAACTTCTGAATTGGCTTTCTGTATTTTTTCGCCCAAACAATTCAAGTTTTTCTAAATATGGAAAAATATTATCAGGAATATTAACAGTATAGGGAATGCTTCCGATTTTTAATTCTTTTGCTCCAAAATCTACTACATAACTTAAAATAGGTCTTATATTTTTTATAACAAAACTTTTCGTTTCAATATTCCCTGCAATATCTTTTACTTCTATGCTAACAGCATAATTCATACATTGTTTGCTAATATTACTTAACCTGTCAGTGTATACATACCTACTCATATTATTTAACTTAATAATTCTATCAACAACTGTATCTTCTCCTTCTTCAATCTTGATTTTCACATATTCCATTCCCAGATTATCTATAAAATCAATCGTTAAATCTATGGGTATTCCACAAAAATTTATTTTATCGGTACCAATTTTGCTGATATCTATAATACTTTTAGTAGTATCCACTAATATATCTACAAGATTACTCTCTGAGACATTTGCTACCTTATCGTAAACTTTTGCAACAAATTTATAATATCCATCTTCTCCAACTGTATACACAAAGCGCTCTAAACTTTTTTTGTCGCCACTAAATATCTTCTGTAAAATATCATTACTAACCTTATAAATCTCTATTAACTTTATACCGCTTTCATTATCCTGCGCTTTTACACTAAACTTTAAATTTTTCTCTTTACTATATGGCATACTAAAGAGTTGAATTACAGGGGGTGTATTATCTATATATAACTTCGGCGTTTCCTGAATTGATATGTTGCCCGCCATATCTTCTGCCAATATCTTAAATGTGTTAGAAACATTCTCTCCCCTAATCGTTAAGTTTACTGTATCACAAGAAGGCATATCACTCTTTAAGAGATTATACTCGTTATCGTTAATCTTATAATATAGTTTTGTATGTAAACTATTTCTGTCAAAGTCCTCTACGCAATAATTAAGTGGAAATTCTTCATTGGTTCTGAACCACTTTTTAAATTCAGAATTGAGTTTTATTTTGGGTGGAATATCATCATAATATATGTTTATGTAATCTTGGGCACTGTCGCCACCAATATCGGTAAAGTCGACTTTAAAATATACTTTTCCCTCAAAGTTTCTGATATTTGACAACGAAAATCGGAAATTCTCAATTATGTTGGAATCTGTTATAATGGCTTTATATGTTTTGCCTTCATCTAAAGAATATCCTAAATATAGATTACCTTTATTAGTTTCTACCGCTTCCACCTTCCACTTCAAGTCTACAAATGAGTCATCACCCCTATATATTGCTCTACCAAGTGGCAAAAAGCTTATTTTGGGTGGTGTATAAACAGCGCAGACCTTAGAAGCATTTTCCCCTACATTACCTAAATTACCCCCGATATCCCTGCCTACTATGTCTATTTCATAACATCCCTCTGGCAATAGGTATTCTTTATCATTAAAATATTCTGCAAATTCTTTAAATTCATTTTCCCCTTGCTTTTTAATATATATATTGACAGATTGCACTATATTTGTATCTATATCAAGTTTGCAAGGAAAAGAAAATTTCTTATTCTTTATAATGTTAGGCAGAGGACAAGGAAAGTTTAACTGCGCTTTTCTTACATTTACTCTGTATATCTTCTCCGTAAAATTGTCTGCATAATCACCAGATACAAATTTGAAATGATATATTCCTGGTTTGTCAAATTTATGCTCGTAAAAACCACCCATGTAATCTTTATGTATAATCTCAAACGGTGAATTATTTACTGAGAGCAAAATTTTTGTATTTTTAATACCAATATTGTCCGTTATTTTAGTTTTTATATGCACAACTTCTCCAGTAAAATACTCTAATCTATCCGATTCAACATCAACTTTTGGAGGGTCTATGTCAACTAAAATCTCTGAATCGAAACTTGATATCTTTTTATCATCACTTGAATTGCCTGCCCAATCAAAGGCGCTTACCTTAACCTGATAATAACCACTTTCTTTTAAATTTAATATACCCTTTTTGCTTTTTACAAAATTAATACTATCCCCAATCTCCCACCTTTCTTCTCCCCTTTTCTTAATATAGACAATAGCATTTCTTACACCACTCCCCTTATCAAATAATCTTAACTCATAAGGCACAGTCGGTATGTTAGAAGTCTGCTGAATAGAAAATTTATATATTGGTGATGTATTGTCTATTCTGATACTTTTTGTTACAGTTACCATATTATTTAGAGCATCTTTAGCCCTTATCCTAAAATATAATCTTTTGCTAATACCTATTATTGTGTAGAAAAACTCATCGACATATTTGAAATTCTTATTAACACGATAAAAGTTTTTGCCATCATAACTTATCAGCAATATGACCTGTTCTGTTTCTTGAGGGTTATCTTCACTAAAATTCCATTCCAGTTTTATACTATCATCATTTTTGTAGTATCTTTTAAAATGAGAAATACCCACCAATTTAGGTGCACTAGTATCTATTAACACCTCTACAAGCTTTATAGTTTCTGGGGATTGCATTTTTCCTAATTTTTCTAGATCAGTGTTTATGCATATAATACCCATCTTGTATATGCCGTCATTCAATTTTAAACTTAATGAATCCCCAAATTTATAAATGAAGTCGTACGGTTTCAACTCTTTCTCTTCCTTCCTTTTATAAAAGAGTTTAACTCTATCCGGAGGTTGCAGTCCCATCCTAACAATTTTATAATCCAACCTTACCTCATTTGTGTTAAATTTATACGAATTACCCGCAATCTCACATGATGGTATGACATTATCAATAGAAAATACCTTTGATTCCCACGTTCCAATATTATTTGCTTTGTCTTTAACTTCCACTCTTAATATGGCTTGTTTTGTTATAACGTTTGGAATGCGAAAGAAAATGTCGTTATCCAACCTTTGAAATTCCAGTAATTCCCAATTCTTACCATAGTCACTCGATAAAAATAGCACCATATTATTGGAGGGGTTTTCATCTGTTATTGTAACCTTCAATCTTACTAGTTCCTCTGCATAAAAAACATCCTTATCAAAACCTTCTACTTGTACATTAGGAGATGTAGCATCGTATATTACACTCTTTTCTTCGGAAATTCTAACGTTTCCAACCTTGTCATACGCCTTTAAACTAAAATAATATATTCCTTCCTTCGCAAAGTTATAACTTATCTTGCCCTTAAAGTTAGAGAAATTACCTATTTTTTTTAAATCAAAATATGAGCTTTTTACAAATGCTTCAATAAAATCAAATCCCGCAGATGCTTTATCAAAAACAGTGTAAATTATGTCAACATTTTGACTATTAGTAATTTCTGGAACATCAAATGCAATATCAGGCGCATCAGCGTCTACAAAAAACGTTAATTTTTCAATCTTAGAAAAATTCCCACATTTATCTTCTGCTCTAAAATAAAAGTCCAAGGTAGTAGAATATAGGGGTAAAGCAAAATTAAAACATCCTTTTTTTGGAAGTTTATTAGAAAATGTCTCGCTCCTTCCCTTATAGGAGTCACTAAACCAAACTTTTATATGTTTGGGATTTTTATCAAATGATGAATAACATATTCTTATAATGGAATTACCTTTAAAAATCTGCTTATCTAATATTTTGGATTTTATTAAAAGAACAGGAGATGTTTTATCATATATCACCTTGTAGTCATAATTCTTTAACTTATCTGGTAATGACCCGTCTCTTTTTACCAATTTAAGGTAGTATATCCCTTCCTTCTCAAGATTAACCTCTGCCACCTCTTGATTCACAAGCGTCTTAGTTTGTATAAGTTTTTTGGTATCAACAACATATAAACTGCAAAATTCGTATGGACATACAAGAGCCGGTAAATATACTACTTTATTATTTGTATACAGCCTTTTTAATGTAGACGCATATACTTGTTTAGGTATAATTTTTACTATATTATCTGGTTTATTGTTAGGTTGTAATAGATATTGTTGTTTTTTACTTGTTGTGCAAGAAGTAAAAAATAATGTTAAGGCAAAACAAATGGTAGAGAATAAATAAAAGATACAGGATAAACTTTTCTTCAACATTTTAACTTACCAACTATTGAACGGATAAACAGCAGTCCATCGGGCACTAAATTAGGGATTGTTCCATTTTGTGGTATTGAAATTTTATGTTGCCAGTGCGGATATAAAAAAACATTATGAAACCTTTCAGGATGCGGCATAATACCTATCACCTGTCCATAAGGGCAGGTTATCCCTGCGATATTACTTACAGAACCATTAGGATTCTCAGGGTATCTGCTGTTTGAATATTCAAACAAAACCTGTTGGTTTCTATACAACATATTGATAGTTTCGGAACCGTCGCAAATGAACCGTCCCTCGCCGTGAGCCACAGGGAAAGATATGTATTTCTTTTGCATGCTTTTTATATAATCGTATTTTTTATTAATTATTTTTAACTTTACCCATCTTGCTTCAAACTTGGCGCTTTCATTGAAAGTTAAAGACACCTTAAAGTTTAAACGTCGATTTTTCGGCTGTGTCCAATCAGGTAGCAATCCAGCACGCACCAAAATTTGAAAACCGTTACAAATACCGAGTATCATTTTCTTCTTTTCAAGGAAAAAGATAATATCTTCTCTTATTTTTTGTAATTTAAGAGCAAAAACTGTTCCGGAACCTAAATAATCACCATAAGAAAAACCGCCGGGAAAGACAATAATTTGAAAATCATGGATGATTTTGGGATATTTTAAAATAGTAGAAAAAGGCAATATAACTGCTCGTGCCCCTGCTAATTCAAAAGTTGCCTGTGTTTCTAATTCACAATTAGTCCCTGGAGCCCTGATTATCAGTGTTTTAATTTTCATCCTTCAATCTTAAATCTAAACCATCGAATTTTTGTCTGGCGGAGGCAAATGGGAATCGAACCCATCTCTCGCTTTTAAAGCGAGATGCTGGATTTGAAGTCCAGAGAGCCCACCAGGTGCTCATTTACCTCCGATATTACAATATTGTATTTTAATTAATAAAATTGCATTTCAAATCTCATAATATGCTTACCTTGCAGTAAAACAACAATAACCTCTTATAAATTATTTAAGATTATATTGCGTTATCAGATTCTGCTCCTTGATTTTTGGAGTTCTGCCTGTCATCTTCTAAGATACTATACTATAAAGAAAATGGTTTTTAACTATTGGTCTTTTACCAATTTCCCACGTTATAGTTTATTAAATGTCCATAAAACTAAATTTACGGTTATTCCTAAAATGCTTGCTCCAATGGCTGTGTGTAGTATTGTTAAAATTATAGGCAGTTTTAACCATATTATAGCCATCCCTAATAAAATTTGAGCCACAACGTGTCCTATAATTACATAGGTAAGTTTTAATACTTCTCTATTATTACTATGGTGTTTTTTTACTATAAATAATAATAGAAATATAAAAACTATAACCGCAATCGGTATTATCCTCGTATGAAAGAAATTTAATATAACGTTATGTTTAAATTCATCGTAAGAAGTAGGATAGGGTGAATTTTCATTGAAAGGTAGTTTGTTAAAATCAGGTATAATATTATTGAACGTTGTAGGAAAGTCAGGTATTATAAGTCCTGTGCTTTTATGTCTTATGATAGCACCTAATAAAATTTGTGTAAATATTAATGCCAAAAAGATTATTGCAAGGATATTAGGTAGTTTACCTCGGTCACTATAAATAGCAGGTGGTGGGACGATTTCATTCCACTTTTTTGAGGTTATAGTAGCGATTGTGAATGTTAGTGATAAAATTGACTGTGCTAAAATAGCATGTATTATTGCAAACGTTATTCTTAAGTCCTTATTGTGTATTTCTCCCACAATTGTTTGAACGGTTTTCCACACGTTTTCATTTGATACAATTAAAACTCTTAATCCTCCTAATAGTGCTTGTAGAATGACGGCAATAAGTGCAATCGTAGAAAGAGTTTTAACGGTTCTGCCGGCACTTGTAGTCCATGCTGATATAGTTAAGGTTAAAATAAGTAGAGCAGTTATAAATGCTACTATTCTATGTGTATATTCATATTTTATATTTCCATACAAGGGTGGAACGGTTTTACCATAAGATAATGGCCAATCAGGTATGGAATCCCCGGCCCCTGTACTTGTAACCGTTGCCCCTGCTACTATTAATATAATGGTAAAAACTGCCGTTACTGTTGCCAGTTTATGCAAGCGATTGTTATTTATATTCACGTTCTCATATCAATTATATGTAAACAATTATTATTTTATTTGTTAAAGTTGTGAGAGGAACTCAAGTCAAAAACCCACCTCAAAGTTCAAAAGTTTAAGGTTTAATGAGAAATCTAAGTCGCTAAACTTGTAATAGATATATAAAAAAATAAATAGCAGAATATAGGACACAGGAAAATAAGATTTAGGATAAATCTTTAATTTTTAATCTTGAATCCTTCTACTTTTGGGGAGTAGTTTGCGGTATGAAATCTTCTTTTCCTCCTGGGACGCTGTAATCATAAGGCCAGCGATAAACTTCGGGTGGTTTATCTATCCAGTTATGTTCAGGAACGGGTGTTTCTGTTTGCCATTCTAACGTTGTTGCCTTCCACGGATTCTTTTCTGCTTTTCTACCTTTATACATACTCCAGAAGAAGTTGAATAAAAATATCAATTGAGCCATTCCTAATATAAATGCCCAGATACTTATATGAGTATTTAAACCTTTCAAAGGTTGTAAAAAGTCATATTTAGTAGGGTCGTATATTCTTCTCATCATTCCACCTGCGCCTAAGAAGTGCATAGGGAAGAACGTTGCGTAATATGCTACGAGTGTTAACCAGAAATGAATCTTTCCTAACGTTTCTGACATGTATTTCCCATACATTTTAGGGAACCAGTAATACGTTCCTGCAAAGACACCAAAAAGAGCAGCCCCAGCCATAATGAGATGAAAATGAGCAACTACGAAATATGTATCATGGAGTTGGATGTCAACTGAAGGATTTCCTAAGAATATACCACCTAATCCACCGGTTATAAACAAAGAGACGATTCCAAGAGCAAATAGCACGGGTGTTTTGAAAGTAATTTTTGATCGCCATAGAGTTGCTAACCAGTTGAATACCTTTACTGCTGAAGGTATTGCTATTGCTAAAGTTGCGGAGGCAAAAAACATTCCCAAATATGGATTCATACCGCTTACAAACATATGATGCCCCCATACTACAAAACTTAATACACCTATTGCTATTATTGAACCAATCATAACTTTATAACCGAATATTGGTTTTCTTGCAAATGTTGCTATAACATCAGACGCTATCCCCATAGCAGGTAACATTAGTATGTAAACTTCAGGATGTCCCAAAAACCAGAATAGATGTTGCCATAGTAAAGGGCTTCCTCCTTGATTCGGCATAACTTTACCACCTATGTATATGCCTGTTGGTAAAAAGAAACTTGTGCCGAAATGCCTGTCAAAAAGTAACATTAATGCTCCTGCAAGTAATGGTGGGAATGCAAGTAATCCTAATATGGCTACGACAAAGATTGCCCACGTGAACATCGGCAATCTTGTAAACGTTAATCCTTTTGTTCTGAGATTTAGTATTGTGGTTACAAAGTTAAGTCCTCCCATTGTAAATGAGGCAATGAAGAAAGCCATTCCTATAATCCATAACGTTTGTCCCATCTGTGAACCGGGAATTGCATTTTTTAAAGCACTACCGGGTGGATATGACGTCCATCCGAAAGCGGCTGCTCCACCTTCTACAAAAAATGATACAATAATAATTATGCATCCTGGCACTAAGGTCCAGAAAGACAGCATGTTTAGTAGTGGCGATGCCATATCACGAGCGCCAATTTGTAATGGCACAATGTAATTTCCAAATCCTCCTATTGGCGCAAGCGATAATACAAAAAATACCATTATAGTTCCATGCATAGTAAACAGTGCGTTGTAAAATTCCGGCTTCATTACGCCGTTGTCAAATCCAAAAGGTATGATTTTTCCTAACCATAACTGTTGAACCCCAGGCCATGCTAACTGGATTCTTATTAACATTGCCAGTAAACCACCAATCAAACTCATAATTAATGCAGTAATAAAATATTGTTTGCCTATTACTTTATGGTTCATGCTAAATATATATTTAGATAGAAATCCTTTAGGTTCAGTTCCCGTAGTTGTAGAATTCATATTATTATTTTTGCTCTTCTAACCACTTTGTAAATTTTTCATGTTCGACGACAAAAAGTTTACCTCTCATACTATAATGATTTAATCCGCATAATTCCGCACAAGCGATTTCATATTCTCCTGTTTTTTTTGGAGTGAACCAGACCTCTGAAATCATTCCAGGAACAGCATCTTGTTTTACTCTAAAGTTTGGTAAGAAGAAACTATGTATAACGTCTCTTGAAGTTATTTTTAATACCACGGGCTGGTTTACTGGTAGATATAATTCATCTTGAGTTGTAATGTCATCTTGTGCCCATGGGTCGTTTTTATCAAGCCCAATAAAATTACCGCTCTTATCACTAATTAATTTTGGGTCTCTTCTTCCAAATTTACCGTCTTTGCCTGGAAATCTAAAATTCCATGCAAATTGTTGTGCAACAACTTCTATTACCAAAGCATTTTTTGGAGGTGGACTGTAAATCTGTCCCCACAGATTTATACCTCTTATCACTAATATTGATAAAATAATGGCAGTAACGACTGTCCATCCCACTTCTAATAAAGTGTTGTGATGCCAGAAGGATGCTCTTTCTATGTTTTTAGATGAAAATTTCCAGATAAAAAATCCCCATAGAAATTTTACTATAACCAATACTGATCCAGTTGTTATTAAAATAATTTTATATAACTTATCTATATTATCTCTATCAGAAGCTAACGGCGGGAAGAACCATTTTTTACTGAATATGAGAATCGTTAAAACGACTAATCCCCATCCAAAAAATGCTAAAAATAACCCTTCTATACTTGCCCGTTCTTTGTTGGCGTGAAAATTCTTATTATTGCCCACTACTTTCCAACGTGAACTATGAGATTCTTCACTATTCACCGCTGGTTTATTCTGCTTTATAAGTGAAGTTTAATTCCTTTTTCTCATTTGCTTCCACCTTTATTTTTTCGCTTTTTGTGCCAAACTTTTCATGCCATGTTTCTATTGTATATTCACCAGGAGGTAGTTTAAGTTCAAATGTCCCTTCATCTTTTGTAACGGTATGGAAAGGATGTTTAAAAACGGCAAAATATGCTGACATCCAAGGATGGACATCACATTTAAACGGAATTGCAATTTCTTCATTATCAAATTTTTTTGTTGCTTTCATACCTTGATTTGGCTGTCCTAAGTTTAATTCAGGGTTGATACTCCCCATTGAGTGCACGTTGTGAGCGAAAGTATCACTATTTATTATCCCAAGAGGTTGCCCAAGCTGAATAGTGTCTACATGTGGTATATATTTACATCCTTTTTGGTTAAGGGTTTTTTCTTGTGCGGGTGTTTCAAATTCAAACCTTTCCGCTCCTTCTTTAACATATACAACAACGTTTTTTAACGTTCCGTTATCATTTACGATTACTTCTTCTGAAAATATAGGTTTAAATTCCTTGCACTCTTCTTTCGTTACTTTTAGTTCTTGTGGTTGTGGTTTGGTACCTTCAAAAATTACTTTTCCATAAATAGTCGCAGTTGCTTGGCTTGGGTCATATTTTGCCTTCCCTTGAGATGTTTCTTTATTTGGAGCAGGAGATTCTGCTGTAGTTGTATTTTCCTCACTTTTTGAGCATCCACCTATTAAAAATGCTAAAGACACTATCCCTGCTATCAGAAATAGATATTTGTATCCACGAATCCCTAATTCTACTATTTTACTTACCATTCCTTTCCCTCCTTATTTTAATATAGTTAACTCTTCCTACAAAATCAGAGGGGTATTATAATATATTTTTTTTATGTCAAATTCTAACTTTATCCCAGAAATTACCACACTGTTAAATTCCCTTTATTCAGTATTTATCATTTATTTTTGTATTATGAGTTTAGCGCGTTTAGCGAGTTGGAATTCTCATTAAACCTTAAACTTTAAACTTAAAACTATACATCTACGTCTTGCTTCCTTTCTTTATAATGTGGGAATTGTAGGGCGGTTGTAATTTTTAGAACTTTATAAATATTTTTCCGTATATTCTTTACCCGTATAAGATAGCAATATTTTTCTGTCATTTGTGATTGTTTCTAAGTGCACAGGTCTTTTCCATATAAATTGCAAATTTTTTAGCGTTTCTTTCGCGTCAACAAAGTCCAATTCCCAATCTTCATATTTATGTATCAGGTATAATTCACCTCTATTTTCATAGTTAGCATCAACCACTTTTATTATAGGGTGTCCGAGATTTGTGAAGTGTTTTAGTAAAACCCTTTTTATGTGATTAAAATCTCTGGAGGTAATTTCATATTTACCGCTGTCTTTATTATGTTTATATACAAACAGTTTATATTTTTTACAAAATTCTTCTGTTAGAAATTCGTCTAAAAATAGTACATCGTTGTATATTTTTCTTACCTCAAAAATTTTTTGTATACCTAAGCCAAGTTTTAAATCCCAGTTTTTTTTCTTTTGCGTATCTTCACACTGTTCATATTCTTTGCCAAACTTACCCTTATTCCACCTGTCTTCAATGTCTTTGTATAGTTCTAATCCTAATTTATAAGGATTAATTGAGCCGGGATTCCATTGCAATACGCCTGAGTGGTGTTCAGCATATTCTATTAATTCATCGTCTTTTAATGCCTTTTCTGTTAAGATTTTTGAATGCCAATATGCAGCCCACCCTTCGTTCATAATTTTAGTTAATCCCTGAGGGGCAAAATAATACATTTCTTCTCTTACAATTGATATAATGTCTTCCTGCCATCCTTCAAGAGGAGCATTCTCCATTAAAAATAATAATATGTCTTTTAATGGCTGTGATGGAAACTTTTCCTTCTTTTCTTTTAATTTTTCTTTTTTCTTTTCTTCTTCTTTTATAATCGTTTCAGGTGGATTTACAAATATTTCCATATAATCTTTTGCTTCAAATTTCTTTGTGGTAATGGTTGTATCGTTGTCAGAAAATCTCGTGAGTTTATATGAGGATGGTCTATAATGAAAATCTATTAGATTTTCTAACGATAAGACCTTGTCAATAAATTCTTCTACTACATTGTGTCCGTATTTGTTTATGTATTTTTGAATTCTTGCAGCATGCATAGCCATATCTTCGATCATTTTCCTATTTGTTCCTTTAAACCACATGTTATTTTTGAAGAAATCAGAATGTGCATAAACGTGAGCAATAACGAGTTTTTGATCTAAAATAGAGTTGTTGGTCATCAGGTATGCTATTGCTGGATTAGTGTTTATGACAAGTTCATAGATTTTTGATAATCCATAAGTATATGATTTTGATAATCTTTCATATTCCATACCAAATCGCCAGTGTAAGTATCTTTGAGGGAATCCGTCATAGGCAGCAATTTCATTCATTTCATCAAAATCTACTAATTCAAATATTACATCAAATGGCTCTAATCCATAATTTATGGCATATTCTTTTATTTCCTGTGATAATATTTCTACTTCAGCCTCGTTTATGGTTTTTAAACTTTCCATGTTTTTATCTTGCTTTATTTGCCTTTACCTAAAAATTTTTTTATTGCATTTAGGACCTCTTCTTTGCCGTGTATTTCTGTGAAAACCAGATTTTCCATATCTTGTAATTCTGCTTCCATCTCTTCTAAAAATGCACCTTGTCCATAAGAACTTTTTACCTGTCCATAGCCGAACAGGTTTAACATCGGCAACAATTCATCTTTAAGTAATGTAAAGCAGTATTTATTGTCTTCAGGTCCCCAATTATCTCCATCAGAAAAATGGAAAGCATATATATTCCAATCTTCTACGGGATATTTTTTCTTTATTATTTCTCTCAATAATTCTAAAGCAGATGACATTTTTGTTCCACCACTTTCTCTTATGTGATAAAAAGTATGTTGGTCTACTTCTTGTGCTGCAACATCATGAACGATGTAATGTATGTTTATTCGTTTGTAATGATACCTTATCCATAGATCTATCCAGAATGCTAGGAGACGAACAATTTCTTTCTGTTCATCACCCATAGAACCTGAAACATCCATCAAAAAAAATATGGTTGCTGCATTTTGTCTAACAATCTTAAATTTTCTTGCCCTGTATCTTTTATCCTCTCTTACAGGAATTATCACAGGATTATCTTCATCATATAACTGCATTGCAAGTAACCTTTTCAGTGCTTCTTTAAAAGTTCTTTTAAAGTGTCTGAGTGATTCGGGTCCGGTTCTTGTGATTGTAATGTATCTTCCTGCCTCTGCTTCTAATATATCTTTACCTTTTGGTTTTATTCGTGGAAGGTGTAACTCTTCTTCTAAAATCTTTGCTAATTCTTCTAATGTTATATCAACTTCTAAAATGTGGGCTCCGGGTTCTTTACCTGCCCCACTTACTGTTCCATCTTTGCCTTCTTCAAATGAATCACCAACCTCCCCTTCACCAGAGCCAACCCCCTCATACTGTTTTGTTGAAAATTTAAATCTCGGTATTCTTATTTGTGGTAAAGGGATACTTATGATGTTTTTACCTTCTTTACCTATTAATTCCTCTCTTGACATAAATTTTTTTAAATCTTTTCTGATTCCTCCTAAAACAATCTGCCTGAACCTTCTATAATCCCTTTCTATTCTTTTTACCATAAATCTACATTATTAATCCTTGATACCAAGCAACTTCTCATGACACATTTGTCAGTTTCCACTGTGATTAATTATAACTTATAAGAATAAAAAGAATTAAATATTATAATAAGGGTTTAGGTTAAACTGTTGTAATAATTAGTTAATTCCTCTATTGCTTTTTCTGTTTCTTCTTTGTTAGGTGCTTTTCCGTGCCAATCAACGGCATTTTCCATAAAAGAAACACCTTTACCTTTAACCGTTTTGGCTCTAACGAATATTGGTGCTCCTTTTAATTCTTGAATTTTGTTAAACGTTTGCACAATATCAAAAAAATTATGTCCATCCATTTCTAAATAGCGCCAGTTAAAACTTTCTATTTTTTCTTTTATAGGATATATACTCATGATTTTGCTTACCTTCCCATCTATCTGTAAATCATTATTATCCAATACGGCAATTAAATTGTCTGTTTTATAATGTCCTGCAGCCATAAGAGATTCCCATATTTCTCCTTCTTCCATTTCACCATCACCGAGCATTACATATATTTTATAATTACGATTATTTAGTTTAGTCGCTAAAGCCATACCCAATCCAACTGATAAGCCGTGTCCCAGAGAGCCGGTAGATACTTCAACGCCCGGTGTTTTTAATGCATCTGTATGTCCTTGCAATATCCCATCAATTTTTCTAAATTTCCATAATTCTTTTTCAGGGAAATATCCCCATTTTGCAAGGACTGCATATAATGCGGCGCAACAGTGCCCTTTTGAAAGAATGAATCTGTCTCTTGTAGGTTCTTTGGGATTTTTAGGATTGTGTTTCATAAATCCCCAATAAAGAGCAACTAAGATGTCAACAGCACTTAATGAACCACCAGGATGTCCTGACCCTGCCAAATGAATTGATTTTATAATGTTAATCCTTAATTCTGTGGCAATTCTCTTCCACTCTTTTTCTATGCTATTGGTTAGTGTGAACACTGTCTTTTACAACTTAATTTTCCCATCTGCAATTATAAGATTGGGCAGGGGGAGAATCGAACTCCCGACTCCTGGATTTTCAGTCCAGAGCTCTGCCACTGAGCTACCTACCCTTGCCAATTTTGTTTTTAATATTTTCCCAGCAGTTTATTATAAAATTCCTACTTAGAAATTATCACCGTTCTTAAACCTTGAACCTATACCTCTACTTCATCTCTGTTTTTTACAAAAGGGGATTGTAAGGTGGTGGTAATTTGTGTAATTTGTGAAAAAAGATTAAAATTGGCCGTTCGATTAACTATTGTCCAGAAATTACTACAAAAAGAGGAAATACCTTAAAAAGTTAAAAGTCAAAAGTCAAAGGTCAAAACTCAATGGTCAAAAGTTCAAGGTTTGAAAGTTTAAGTAGCACAGACATTCCTGTCTGTGTATCTTTGTCTTTCACAGGCAAGAATGCCTGTGCTACTTTAATGCGTTGGGCTCTAAACGCGCTAATTCGGAATAAATGAAGAATGAAGGATGGAAGGTAAACTACAAAAGGGGAATTTGAAAGTGTGGTAATTTCTGACTATTGTCAATAAATTTACAATAATTTTTTTAGAATATTATTATATGAAGCGAAGTTATAGCAGTAAAGTTATTATTTGTTTTTGTGCTGCTGGTTATCTGTTCTTGGTCATTAGTTACCAATATTGTCAGATATCAAAGAAGTTACAAAGAATTGTAAAAAAAATAAACAACGGCGAGGTATATAGTTTAAGTAGGGCTGTAAGAATTATTGAAAGTGTCCCCAGTATAAAAAAGAAATTTAAGGTCTGGAGGTTTTTTTACAATAATGTCAAAGCCAATAAACTAATTATGGAATCTATTAAACATTCAATATGGCAATATTTATATCAGGAGATTCATAAATCAATCATTGATGGAATAGATAGGTATAAGGTTTGTTCATTTTCAGTTTCCCCGACAAAGTTTCAATATGCTTACTTTCCCCGTGGTAATTTGTTGTATGTTAGTATGCCGGGTATTTCTTCAAATGAAATCACTTGCTCTGATAACGTAAAAATTGTCGATGAAATAAAATATGTCGTTTATGAAGGATATATGATGAAAGCAATTGTTTATGCTAACAAACAAAGGTGGTATGTTAATGTGGAAAATAAATATCTGTTTGGACCGTATAAGAATGTTGATTATATATATTTTGATAATGATTATAAAAATTATGCATTCCTATATAATAATGGCACAGGATTAATCTTTAATGGTAAGAAGTTAAAGTTAAAACATTCCTGTATTTCTTCAGTAGGTATATTTAAAAACAAAGTGTATTTAGTATGCAATAGCAGGAAGTATAGGAATTCCCAATTTTTGTATTTTAATAAAAGTTCAGTGCTTTGTAATAAAAACACCATATATTTCGTCTCTTCCAAAAACGGTGATATTGCATTTGTATGTTACAATAAAAATCTAAGGTCCATATTTTTTAACAATAAAGTGGTAAAAAGATATATAATACCAAAAGCAATTGGGGACTTGAATATTTATAATTTAGCGATGGAGTCAAAATATCTATCTTATTCGATAGGAATGCATAAAATCAACGGAGATAATTACCTAACATTTGTTTATGACACGAAGGCAAAAAAAATGCATCAGATAGCATCTGATTGTTCCATTATCTTTTTAAAGGGTAGTTATTTCCATTGCAAAGTGGTTGATTCTAATCTTGTTATATACAAAAATAATGAGAAGTTCAAAGAAATAAAAATAGATAGTTATTTTGTGAAGAATAGCATATCTATGTTAAAGATTTCAAAGTATGCTTTCTATCTTTATTTCTATAATCAGAAAAATGGAACTTACCGTTATTTTATTGTTCAGTTGGATGGGACGCTTGATGTTATAGATTATATTAGGGACTTCTCTACACCACGACAAGAAAGTAAGGGAAACGGTAAGATATTTATTATTAATGCGATTGATTCTAATAATAGATACAAGTGTTACATATATAACGGTAAGAAAAAAATAGTAAAAAATGGTTACCATTGCTATTACTATGATAAAAATTTCAAAAGTTTTATATTGGTACAATATAATAGAGAAGAAGATAAAAGCGAAGTATATATAGAAAAATACAAACGAATGATAGAAGTGAAAGGGTGGGTACCTTATAATATATATGATTGGTATTTTCTAAAAGGAGATGATCTTTTATATTTAGTTAGTGCAGGGGGGAATGAGCAGGTATTCTATATTCCAATAGTGGATAAGAAGACGTTTGTAGTTGCAACAAGAAGTAATGTTATTTTCCCTTTGAATAGGGTTAACTATTATCACGATTTCACTTATTATATGCCATATATTAATTTTAATGGATTATATTTATTGCCTGAGTTGCCGATTACTGCGGTCAATAAGATTGAGAAGATAGCAAAATTCTGTAAGTATCAAAAAAGATTATGTGGTGTGAATTAGTATTGCTTACAACTAAAAGTATGGCACTTTAGTTATTATTACTGATAATATCGCTAATTTTTATAATCCTACCTAAAATTACTATAGTTTTAAGGGAGTAAATATTACTGATATTTTCTAATGGATTTTTTTCATATAACGCGATATTTGCAAAATATTCTTTTCTTATTTTGCCGGCTTTTATATGAAGTATTTTTTCTACATTACCCGTGCTAGTTTGTAATACTTCTTGGGGCGTAAGGCCAAATTTTACTAGTGTTTGCAATTCACTTAATAAACCTGGGCCGTGAAAGGTGTAAGGATTGCCAGCACCTGAGCAAGAGAGTAAAGTAATACCATTGTCTGTAAGTTTTCTTAAATTAATTTTCATCGCT
Source organism: uncultured Planctomycetaceae bacterium (assembly GCA_964633175.1). GTDB lineage: Bacteria > Planctomycetota > MHYJ01 > CAZWFP01 > CAZWFP01 > CAZWFP01. Next base: position 23,810 of record CAZWFP010000006.1, read on the forward strand.
TCTTGGCATTTGTTAATGTGTGAAGATATGGTCATTTCAGCAATTGCTTTATAATGTTGCGGTATCCAATCTAAAAATCCTGCGATTTGATATTTGTCAAAGTAGGTTTTAACTGGACTAAATAAGCGTTCTCTTATAAAGTTTGTGTTTATAAATTCTTTTAATGGTTCTATATGTGAGAATTGGGCAAAAATTGTTGGACATATAGGAACGTTTTTTTCTTTTAGCAGTTTTACTGTATCGTCATCTATAATTTCACAAGGAAGATGTTCTATCATATCGGCTCCGAGTTCTGTAGCGGTTTTTAATTCTTCTTGTGAACCGATATGTACGCTAACCCTCAATTTATTTTTATGGGATTCTTCTATTAATGTTTTCAATACCTCTTTTTTCATTCTCGGTATTTCCCCTGTCCATTCATTACCTTTGTCATATACTGCCTCTATCCAGTCCGGTTTTACTTTGTTTATTATGAAGGTCAGTTTTTCTTTTGCTTGTTGAGGAGTAGCAATTTCTATTACGAATCTTTCTGCTGATTCTTTTGGCATATATCTTGTAAGTTGTGTTGGGTGTCCGTTAGGCGCAGTAAAAATAGGTCCACTCATAAGAATTATGGGCAATGTAAATATTTTTTGTTCATTAAGTTCTTTGAAACTTTTTAAATTAGAATAGTCGTCACCTACTGACCTTATCGTTGTAATACCGCTTCCTAAATAACCTGCATATAAATCGTGCTTCATTCTGTCATCGGTGAATACTTTAGGGTCATAAGATTTAACGACAGGACTGTCTAAATGTATGTGGGCATCTGTTAACCCTGGTAAGGCAACGTAGGTTGAATAATCGTATACTTTTTTATTTTCCCAGTTTTGTGGTATTTCTTTAGCTGTGAAAACTATCCGATCGTCCTGAACACCAATGTATGCAGCTGAATCATCAATAAACTTTTCCCCGTCAAAGTAGTTCTTTACTTTTAGGATATAAGATGGTTTTAGAAAATGTGCCCATTTATGCCCTGTATATACTACAATGTTATTTATAAATGGCACTAATGATGCTAATGCTATTATTATAAGGTCATATAAAACAGGATATTTAGGTTTATGGTTTGGGTCCCATCTATAATCAACAGATACTTTTATGTATCCTAAAAATCCTATAAAAAATATAGTTGATAGATTTATGATGGTTCCTATTAACGTTAAGTTGCTATTGATAATGCTTTTGCCTAATTCAAACATGTGATAAGGTGGTAGTAATCTGCCGATATTTTGTAGGAAAGGTGGCAGAATAAAAAATGGTACTGTCAAGCCGGTTAGAAACATAAATGGGAAAAAAACTATATTAGCGATTGCATGATAACTTTCAGATGTTTTTGCTATGTGGGATAATAGTAATGCAATCCCACTGTATCCGACCCCACATATAATTGTGAACAATCCTAAACTCATCCAATGTATTCCAAGGTTGGATTTGTAGAAATATTCACTTGCTACGAGAATGGAAAGAAATTGAAGAATATTTATAACTAACCTTCCTATTATTGTTCCGATGATTATGCTATGTTTTGAAACAGCTGTTGTATAAAGATGTCTTAAGACCCCGCTCTTTTTTAAATCTACGAATAATATCCCTAATCCGAAAATAGCAGAAGTTAATGTCATAAGAACAAGGGTTTGGATTATTGTATATTTAATAACATCTTTGTTGTATCCCGTAATTACATATCCTGCAAATAAGAGCCATAAAATAGGGAATGCTATGTCAAAAAAAACTCCTATACCACTTCTAAATGAAGACAGAACAATCCACTTGCTTATCGTAAATGTGTGTTTAATCACGATATTTCCTGCCTGTTAATTCCAGGTAGACATCCTCAAGAGTTGGTTCAAAAAGATTTATCTGATTAATTTTTACATTAGTAGAGGTTGCACTATGGAATATTGCTCCTAACGTTAAGGTCGGATTTGAGCTTTTGATAATAATGCTGTTTTGTTCTTTTATCATTGAAATAATGTTTGGAATATTGCTAAAGAAGTTATCAGGGAAATTACCATTTAATTCTATTCTTACCTTATCTGAATAAGACTCTATAAGTTTTTTTGGTTCACCTTGGGAGATTATTTTTCCATCATCAATTATAGCCACCCTATCACACAATTTTTGTGCTTCTTCTATGTAATGTGTGGTCAGGATTATGGTTTTTCCTTCGTTTTTTAACTCCTTTATTAGTTTGTGGAGATTGGCTCGGGCCTGCGGGTCAAGCCCTGCTGTAGGTTCATCAAGTATATTGAGTATGGCATTACTCATTAATGCTATTGCAAAATTCAATCTTTGTTTTTGCCCTCCTGATAAATCCTTAAAGAATGAGTTTGATTTGTCTTGTAGTCCAAGTTTTTCTAACACCTCTTTTGGATTTTTTGGTTTATCATAAAATGAATGAAACCCATATATTATTTCTTTTACTTTTAACTTATCCATAAAATTCATACTTTGGGGTTGTAGAGATATTTTGCCAGTTAGTTTCTTGCGTTCGGTCTGTGGATTATAGGTTAATACTTTTATGGTGCCTTCATCAGGATTGCGTAATCCTGCTATTATTTCAACCAGTGTAGTTTTACCGGCGCCGTTAGGACCTAATATACCAAATATCTCCTCCTCTCTTATCGCTAAGCTGATACCCTTCAATGCTTGAAGGGAACCGTAATTTTTCTTTAATCCGTATATTTCTACAACCGCGTTCATTTCAGAATATAACTATCTTCTTACTTTTTGGTTTGCTATCCTTCTTTTGTTGGAAAAAACATAATATGTCAAAAGGAGATTGATTTTCAACTATTTTTATTTCAGTATAAATATAACGCCATCTTACAAAAATTTCTAACCATCTTTTACTAATAATCTACTATTTATTTTTGAATTCTGCTTTGCGTTTTTGTAAAAAGGCATTTAAACCTTCGTGAGCATCCATTGTTGATATTGAATTACCGAAGAATAATGCTTCTAATACAAAAGCATCGTCCATACTAACGTTTCTGCCGTAGTTTACTGAAAGAAGTGCATATTTTACTGCAATGGGGCTATTTGCATAGATTTTTTTCAGATAATTTATGGACTCTTCCAATAAGGTTTCTTTATTCACGATTTTATTGACCAACCCGATTTCACATGCCTTTTTTGCATCTATTGCCTCTCCTGTTAAAATAAGTTCTGCTGATTTTGAAAGACCTATTAATCTTACAAGACGTTGAGTTCCGCCGAATCCGGGTATTATGCCTAATTTTACTTCGGGTTGACCTAATTTAGCGTTTTCCACCGCAAATCTGAAAGTGCAGGAAAGAGCTAATTCTAAGCCACCACCAAATGCAATGCCATTTATGGCTGCAATAGAAACTTTACCGCAATTCTCTATTTCCTGGAAAATTTTTTGTCCCTTCCTTGCATAGTTATAACCTGTTGCCGCGTCTAATTTAGACAATTCATTTATATCGGCGCCGGCACTAAATGCTTTATCCCCGCTGCCCGTTATAACAAAACCTTCTATATCGTCACCTTTTTTTATGTCATTATGTAAAACATACTCTAAGTCATCCAATACAGACGTATGTAGTGCGTTTAGTTTCTCTGGCCTATTTAACTGTATTAATAACGTTTTATCTTTTTTTTCTACAATCAAACTTTTATACTCTGGCATTTTTTTTCTCCTAAAATATACCCTACATTATTAGATAGTTTAAAATTACAAATTTTTCATTGATACTTCTATGTGTTGTTTTGAGTTAAAGGTATCACCTTCTTTTCCGTCTGTTCTGTAATGAAGTCCTATGGATTTCGTTCTTATCAAAGCGCTTCTAGTTACAAAGTATGCCACAGTCAACATATTTTGTAATTCAATGCCTAATTGCGTATTGAATTCGCAGTGTAAAATATAATTCATCCAATCAAGTTGTTTGTTTAAAGATTCTTTTAACAGTGTTTCATTTCTTAATATTCCTACGTTTCTTATAAGTAGCGACTTAAGAGAATTTTGCACATCCATAAAGTCAATAATCAATGGTTTTGATTGAACGGTATATTTTATGTTTGTTTCGAGTTTTACATTTGAAAAGTTGTTGTTAATAAAATCACTTACTATTTTACCGTGAATCAGGCATTCTAATAATGAATTGCTGCCTAATCTATTTGCTCCGTGGAAGCCGGAACAACTTGCTTCACCAACAGCAAAAAGCCGTTCAATGTTGGTTCTGCAAAATTCATCTATTTTTATTCCACCGACAAAATAATGCGCAGCCGGTCGCACCGGAATGAATGAATATTTTATGTCTATGTTAAACATTTTTATATTATTGTATAAGGTAGGGAATCTTTCCTGGACAAATTCTTCACTTAGATTTTTTAGGTCGAGGTAGACATAGGAGGATTTCGTTTTTTCCATTTCCCAGCTTATAATGCGGGCTAATTCATCACGGGGTGCAAGGTCGCCATCAGGGTGATATTTTTTCGAAAATTCTTCGCCTAAAATGTTTCTTAGTACTGCACCTTCTCCTCGCACTGTTTCAGAGATTAAAATTCTTGGTGCCCCTGCTATGTATAAGCAGGTGGGATGAAACTGCACGAATTCTAAATCAGTTATGACTGCCCCTTTCCTAAACGCAGCTGCTATGCCATCCCCTGTATTAGTCAGAGCACTCGTTGACTCCCTATATATTTGTGTTGCACCTCCCGTAGCAATTACGGTGTAACTTGAATATATCGCAAATAATCCCTTATCCTTGTTGAAAAATATACCTCCCATTACTTCATTATTGCTGTTTACTAATAAATCTACTAACATACTGTCGTTTAAAAATAATACGTTGCTTTTTGATGAAACTTTTTTAAAAAGTGTTTCTGTGAGAGCTCTGCCTGTCGTATCACCTTTAGCATGCAAGATTCTTGGTTTGGAATGCCCTGCTTCTAACCCAAACTGAAAAGGAAGGTTATCTGATTCACTCAGTGTATTTTTTGTATCAAATGGCACTCCCCATTGTATAAGTTCTAAAATTAATTCCTTTGCCATAGATATGTATTTTCTTACAATTCTCTCATCGTTTAGGTATGAACCTACTTTAATCGTATCCTGGATGTGATATTCAACATTATCGTAGTTTGCTATAGGGGCCGCAATACCCCCTTGCGCTAAAAAACTATTTGATAATCTAAAATCCTTACCCTTATTTGCTATTATTACGTTAAATTTGTTGTCTAATCCTATTAATGTTCTTAACGCACTTAGCCCACTTCCAACAATTAAAATATCACAGTTATACGTAGGTAACTTAAAAACGTCAAATGAAACTGTATACCTGTTAAATTCGAAGTTCACACTGGTCTAATTGGTAGACCGGGGGCACTTCCTTGTGAATTGCTGACAATTGATTACCAATTAATCCTTCTGTCTTTGCATTTTGGTCTACTAAATATTATATGTCCTATCATCATCTCTAATACTTTTTCTCTATTGGTAACAGCGACCCTACTTATATATGATTCTTTTTTTACTACTTTAGTTTCTTCTATTTTGCTAACTTTTTCTAATAAAGGTTGTGTCTGCTCTTTCTGTGCACTTGTGGTATTTTGTTTATTTTGTTGTCTGGTGTCAGACGTTTTTTCTAATTCTGTATCTTCTTTATCAGTGCGGTCTTGCTTCCCAAAGATTATTTCAAGTGGATTTTCCTCTTCTTCCTCAGATGTATCTTCTTCTTGTGATGGTATAGGTAGTTTTTTCTTGGCTAAAACGTTACTTAATATAGCAACTATGAGTATTATTATATATATTAATAATTGAAGGAAACCTTCCATTAATTTTTCTTGGGTTCTTCATGCGAATGAGAAGAGGTTTTTGGCGGTTGGGCTCCACCGATTGCCTCTCTCATACTCGTATCCGCCTGTAGGTTTTTAAGATTATAGTAATCAAATATTCCTAATTTACCCTCTCTAAATGCGGCGGCTATTGCTAAGGGGATTTCTGCTTCTGCTAGCACCACTTTTGCTCTGTTTTCCTGTGTTAACGCTATCATTTCCTGTTCTTTAGCAACGGCTAATGCTCTTCTTTCTTCTGCTTTTGCTCTTGCAACTCTCATATCTGCTTCTGCCTGCGCGGCTTGGAGTTCTGCACCTACGTTAACTCCTACATCTACATCTGCGATGTCAATTGACAAGATTTCAAATGCTGTTCCCGCATCTAACCCTTTTTCTAACACCGTTTTAGATATTCTATCAGGATTTTCCAGCACCTCTTTATAATATTGTGAAGAACCTATTGTAGTAACTATACCTTCTCCGACTCTTGCTATTATTGTTTCCTCCGTGGCACCACCTACCAACCTTTCAAGGTTTGTTCTTACGGTTACCCGTGCTTTTACTTTTAGTTGTATACCATCCTTTGCAACCGCATCAATAGTTTCTCTACCCTTTTTGGGGTCAGGGCAATCTATAACTCGCGGAGTAATGCTGGTTTGAACTGCATCAAGAATGTCTCTACCAGTAAGGTCTATAGCCATTGCTCGTTGGAGAGTCAGAGGTAATCCTGCATTGGCCGCCTCTATGGTAGCCCTCACTGTCTTAGGAACGTTCCCGCCCGCTAAATAATGTTTTTCTAATTCAGTTATAGGCTGATTTATGCCCGCCTTAACCAAATTTATATAACTATTAACTATCATAGAGGATGGGACCTTTCTTATAGACATACCTACAAGGGAAAATAGATTGACAGGTGCGCCGGAAAATAATGCCTGAATCCATAACCACCCCCATTTAAATATGATTATTGCAAAAAATATTACTGCAACTATAAGTAAAAGTGAAGCTATTTGCCATACTCCTATTGAGCTGCTTTCTGGAAATTGCGTCAATGTAGAAAACATAATGTTCCCTCCTTAAATTTAATTAACGAATCTTTCTTTTAAACCCATCTTCTTATGTGTTTGCAATTTGTGGATTATAGATTTTTATTTTGAAAATTATAAAACATATATTTCGTAGCAGAAATTATTCCTCTTATTGTTTTATTACGGGTTTGCAAGTTGAGGTTTCATTAAACCTTGAACTTTTGAGATTTGACCTGCGCTTTTGACCTCTGATTTTTGACATTTGAGTTTTTTAAAGTGTTTCCTCTTTGTGGTAATTTCTGCTAAAAATCGCTTGACAATATTTTTAAACTTGTTAATATTAAAAGATTGAGATTAAATTTTATATAGGGGGGAACGATTATGAGTAAAAAAGTGCAAGAAATCGTTATTGTATTATCACTGGCGATGTGCGCACAGTTTTTCACTTTATCTACAACGGGTGGAGAGAAGTTATTATATAAAACTCTGCCAGAAGAAACTATCTTCATATTTGAAGAGTTTGATAAAAAAGCCATTACAGAAAAAGAATCAGGTGGTATAGGTATCATATTAGAGATACTTGAAAAGATGCCAACAGCGATACAAGGTGAGAAGCAATTTAGTAATTATCTCAAGTTAGTAGAGGAAGTGATGAAAAAAACGGTTGGACTTCAATGCAAACAGGCGTTCGCTATTTTCTATGATGAGAGGTCATCTACATATTTAAAAATCACCATACCTATGTTTGGAGGGGGAATGAACGCACTAAACGCGCCAACTATAAATATTCCCATAGGATTTATAACAACGAGTACCTGTGATGAAGGAAATCAATGGAATGAATTAAAAGAATCTAATTATACATTACAAAAGAAGACAGTGGAATTTCTGAAAGAATATCTCAAAACATTAAACATACAAACGAAAATTAAAGCGAAAAAATACTCGAAGGTGTATTCAAAAACAAAAATATCTTTTGAAATTACTGAACCTCCTCCAAGTGTAAAGTTCAGTTTAAAATTGTATACATATATAATTGGTAATACCATAATATCAAGTTCTTCTAAACTGGATATAAAAAGATTTATAAAAGGAGTGGAAGGGACGCTGTATAATAGTCCCGTGTTCAAAAATGAACGTGAACTATTAAGTGCAAACAATCCTACAACGTTTTGGTGGTTTAACTTCCAAAGGTTATATATCGGCTTGAAAAACATCGCGCTCCAATTTGTGCCACCTATGGCACTGGCGCCATTTTTTCAGTTTGAAGCAGCATCTGGATTAAATAAATTAAGTAGTTTTTCGGGATTCAAAGACAAAAACAATATATGGAAAGAAAGAATTAATTTTACGCAGGAAAGCGATTTTATAAATAAAGTGTTTGGTCAAAGCGGTTATGACAAAGATTTTATATGCTCAGACATAGATATAAAAAACACCTATGGTTTTATTTCAATAAATTTAACTAAAGATGGGGTATTAGCGTTATGGGATAAGGTAAAAACGTTGCTTTCTTTTACAGAAGGGCGCAAAGATGAGGATGTTAACGCCTTTGTAAATGGCTTTACCAAACTTTTACAAAATGATACGTTCAGCGGTAATTTATGCTTAACTGCTTATAACAAACAGGAAAATAATGAGAATAAGTATAAATTAGTTGTATTTTACAAGGCAAAGGATTTTTCCCAAAAGATATGTGAGGAACTAATGAGGGAATCCAAGAAGAAGGAGTGTGAAATTGGAAAAACATATAATGCGAACACGCAAGATGAATTACTCGTATGGGATGAAAATGAGAGAGATAGCAGAGTAATATTCTCAAAGGCAAAAAATGCCATTCTGTTCCTATTTCCAATGAAAGGTGAACTTCCAGAAGGTAATACAGATACAATATATAAAGAAATTTTGGATAGCATCGTTGGGAAAGAAAAGAATTCATTTAATACCACCGTAGGATTGAATTTCAATCTCAAAAGTATCATTAATGCAGTAAAAAAAGAATTAGAAGCTAGGCCACGACAAAATTTTCTTCCCTTGAAAGCAGAACTTTTAGAGTTTTACAAACGATACCTTGATGAGAATATATATGTAAAAGTATCAGGAGGCAAAGATTATATAGAAATGGAGAATAATCTCGGCGGAGTTCTAATAGGATTAGGATTAGTTGGGGTAGGGGGAGCAATTGTGATTCCAGCAATTGCCAGGCATTGGTAGCACTAAAAATTAGTTTATTGTAAGCGGTCAGTCGCTAAGAAGCAACGAGCGCCGGAGTGGAATTAGAGAGAGGAGAATGCGATATCTTCTTAAAAACTTTCCAGTGTAAATAGTCACTATTTTAACCCTCAAATATTAGAGCATGGTAAGAATACTACTGTATAATAACTTTAACTTATTTAAAGCAGATTGGGCGGTGGTTTTTTTAAACCTTATTTTGTCACCTGTAAAAAGTTGGGCAATTTTACCTAAGTCAGCCGATATCACGCAAGCAATCCTTGGATAGCCGCCTACCGTCTGACTCTCAACTCCTAAAATTATTGGATAGCCATCTGGGGTAATTTGTATATTTCCACAAGAAACAGGACGGGACAACATTTCCTTGCCACTTCTTTTTATAGATGGCCCCTTCAAACGAATTCCTACTCTATCCAAATAACTGGTAACCTCATATATACCTGTATAAAAGGACTTATAATTTTCTTCGCAAAAAAATTCAAAATCGGGACCTTCTATAACCTCTACTTCACAAATATCAGTAGTGTTATTAAATAAAAAATCTTTATTGTAATAGTTAATCTTGCGCTCACTCAATCTTTTAATCTTTGAATCTTGTAGTTGTTTTATTACATGTCCTCGTTGCACTAATTTCAATCCACCATATCCAATTCTGGTGTCAGTGCTATAACTTTCAAATACTCTATCGCAAGAAACACCGCCTTGAATGGCTAAATACGCTCTGCAACCCCATTTCCGTTTACCAAACGAGAGAATGTCCCCTTTTCTGACTTCAATCGGTGTATATAACGGGATTACCTTATTGTTGACACGCGCTTGTAAATTTGCTCCAGTAATTGATAATATTGTGTCATTCAAAACTTCCAACCGGGGTCCCTGCAAAGTTATTTCAAAAGCAGGCAAATAAGGTTCATTCCCTACACAAAGATTTGCATATATAAATGATAATTTATCAAAAGCTCCTCCCTCGGAAATACCATGCAGGCGGAATCCATATCTTCCCATATCCTGAACAGTGGTAAACAACCCAGGTTCTATTACTCTCAAAACATCCATATTTCTATTGACAATTTCAAGATTATAACTTTGTAAATAGTGCAATTGTGGATACAACAAAAAATGATAAATATTAGATACAAGATACAGATAGAGGAGCAAAAGGAACTTAAAATAAAAGGTTAAAAGCAAAAGATGAACTTTGAATATTATTGATACCTGCTATGCCTGTCAACTTTATAAAGTTGATTGACATACATGCTACCTCCGTATACTATCAAGATTTTTTAAACCGAATTCAGTATAAAATACACATTTATGGAGAAACATTACAATTTCACCATTGATTTTGTAGGGGATAGCGCCTTACAGATAAAATTTCAACGTGATGCTATTGCGGATTTTAATATTCTTGTAAAAAAGTTACAGATAAAAGAAGTCCTAGACATATGCTATGCTTTTGATTGTATAACTATATATTTTAATCCGCTTACTGTCAAACCATTTCAGCTTATAGAAAAAGTTACGACCATAATTAACAAAATAGCAATAGAGGAAAATACATCAACTCGTAACTGTTATACTACATTAACAAAATTAATAGAAATACCTTTTTGTTGCTGCGCTGATTGTGCTCTCGATTGGAAAAGAGTAGAAGAACACAGCGGAATAAAATTTGGAGATTTTATACAACAATACGTATCTTATGAATATAAAGTTTTATTTATTGGGTTTCAGCCGGGATTCCCGTTTCTTGAAGGATTACCGAAAGAATTAAATATACCTCGCTTGTCCACACCCAGAATAAAAGTGCCAGCAGGATCAGTTGGTATAGGTGGTGAGCAAACAGGAATTTATACCTTCTCATCCCCAGGTGGATGGAATATCATTGGAAAAACAAAGTTAAAATTGTTTGATTTTAATAATGGGGCAATACTTAAAGCTAATGATAGAATAAGATTCAAAATTAATGAGCATAGTAAAGTATGATCCGAGGAAGATTATACATAATGAATATTTTCCAATTGAGTATAGAAGACAAATCTTAAAGTTTGAATCTTAAATATGAATTATGAATACTGAAGAATGAATGGTAAAAATGAGATTGCCACATCCTTGGGGATCACAATGAGAAAGTGAAAAAAAATCTGATTACTAATCCATTGGCTAAGTGTTATTGTCACCTTTTACTTGTTCCTTCCATGAAGGGAGGAGAATCAATGGGTAGAAATTACACTGTGGGCGTGGGAATTGTAAGGTATGAGCAAAAAAAGGTATATAGATATTAACGCTGATTTAGGCGAGGGATTCGGTATATACAAAATTTGTAATGATGAAGAATTACTCCCATTTATAAGTTCAGCAAACATTGCTTGTGGCTTTCATTCAGGAGACCCGCAAATTATGAGAAATGTAGTAAAATTAGCAAAAAAACATAAAGTTGCAATTGGAGCTCATATCTCTTTACCTGACTTGCAAGGTTTTGGTAGAAGAAAAATAGAGCTTCCTACAAGTGATATAAAAAATATCACACTTTATCAAATAGGCGCATTATATGCAGTAGCAAAAAGTGAAGGTATGTTTCTACAACACATAAAATTACATGGAGCATTATATCATATGGCAAGTGAAGATAAGAAAATAGCAATAGCAATTGCGGAATCCATAATAGATTTTAATAAAGATCTATGGTGGATAGGATTTCCAAACTCATATCAACAAGAGATAGCAGAGAAGTTCCAAATTAAATTCGCATCTGAAGGATTCGTGGATAGAAATTATGATAAAAATGGAAACCTATTATCACGTGCAAGACAAGATGCGCTAATAAAATCGCCCCTTAAAACAGCAGAAATGGCGGTTAATATGGTTTTACATAAAAAAATAATATCAGTCGATGGAACTACCCTGAAAATAAATGTAAGAACAATATGTATTCACAGTGATACTCCTAATTCAGTAGAAATAGCAAAACTTGTGGTTCAATCTTTAAAAAATCATAATGTCTTCATAAGGTCCCTAAATTACCAGAAATTACGACCATCTGAGAACAAGTAGGTTTTTAAACTATGAACTAGTGCCAATATGTTATGAACGTCTTGCCTAATAAACAAGAAGTTGCTATAATTTTAAAAGTAGGAGAAACACTAAACTATTTTCAATTTAAAGAGAAACTTTTAGAGAATCAATATATTTATACTAACTATGTAAGCATACGAGGAGAATTTGCTACCAGAGGTGCCATTATTGATATTTTTGATAAGTCGGCAAAAGAACCAATTAGAGTTGTATTAGATGATGAAAAAATAATTTCTATAAAGACGTTTAATCCTATAACACAAAGAACTATAAAAGAAGTAGACAGTTATAAGTTGACATTGAACAGTCTAAAAGATAAGGTCGTTGCGCTTCCAGAGAATAATGGTGCCACTGAAGGGACGTCCGTTTTAACAGATTTTCTGGTATTAGAAGAAGGAGATTATGTAGTTCATCTTAATTACGGTATAGGAAAATTCCGGGGATTTAAAAAAAGTAGGGTGCAAAACAAAGAAAGTGAATTTATAGCGCTCGAGTATAAAGGTGGCATATTGATTTACGTTCCCGTAACCCATTTATATCTTATATTCAGATATGAGACGGATACGGAAATTGAACTTACAGACATCCATAGGAATCGGTGGAAAAGCATACAGACTAATATAACAAAAGGTATTAATACCTTTGCTCTTAATCTATTGGCAAATCACATTAAAAGAAAAGAGAAAAACGGAGTTATTTACTTAGAGGATAAAGAATTAGAAAACGAATTTAACAAATCATTCAAATTTTCTGAAACGGAAGATCAGTTAAAAACCATAAATTTCTTCAATGATAAACTGTTACGGGGAAACATTATAGATGGAATTATATGTGGTGATTCCGGCTTTGGTAAAACAGAAATTGCTGCGAGAATAGCATTTAGAGTGGCAAGTAATGGAAAGCAGGTTGCGGTTCTATGTCCTACAACTTTACTTGTTGAGCAACATTATATGACATTTAAAGAAAGATTTAAGGATTTTCCCATAATAGTAGAAAAAGTCTCAAGATATAATACTCCAGCCGAGATTAAAAACATCATAGAAAAAGTATCTGATGGTAAAGTAGACATTATAATAGGTACAACAAGTTTAGTTAAAAACAGATTTACTTTTAAGGATTTGGGACTTTTGATAGTGGATGAAGAGCATAAATTTGGTGTTGAAGAGAAAGAAAAACTATCATTTATAAATGAAAAGGTAAACGTTATAGCCCTGTCTGCCACTCCAATGCCGAGAACATTATATATGGCTTTGCAAGGGTTAAAGGACATATCATACGTAAAAACACCACCCAAAGAAAGGGTGGGAGTGGAAACGAAGGTTATAGAGTTTGATAAAGTTATGCTAAAACAGATCATAGAAGAAGAGCTTGCAAGAGGGGGGCAGACATTCTTTGTAACCGATAAAATAAAAAATCTACCGTTTCTTGCCAGATTTTTGGCTGGACATTTTAAAGGTGTTCCCACAGCGATAGCGCACGGGCGCTTACCCAATAAAAAATTAGAAGATATTTTCCTAAAATTTTATTTCGGAGAATATAAAATTTTGTTATCAACAAACATTGTGGAAAGCGGGCTTGATATAACAACTGCCAATACAATAATAATCCACAATGCTCAAAATTTTGGTCTCGCCGATTTACACCAGTTGCGCGGAAGAGTTGGAAGAAAGGACAGAAAAGGATATGCATATCTTGTTATACCCAACGAAAAATACGTTGAACCATCTTCATATAGAAGATTAAAAATACTGGAAGAATATTCATTTTTAGGTTCAGGATTTTCAATAAGTATGTTTGATATGAAAGCAAGAGGAGTGGGAAATGTATTAGGGAAAGAACAACATGGATTTATGAAAAAATTAGGCATAGAACTATATTCCCACATTGTAGAACTAACTATACAAAAATTAAAGGGTAAAAAATTATTTGAGCCATCCATTGAAATTCCATTCTATTTTCACATAAGTAGCGAACTTTTACCTAATGATAAAATGAGATTTTACTACTACAAAAGATTTTCAGATGCAAAAAATATGGAAGAATTAGAGCAATTAAAAGAAGAACTGATGGACTTCTGTGGCTATATAGACAAAGAAGTAGAAGAGTTTATATACTATCACAAATTGAGAATAATTTGCAAGGAAAAGGGTGTATATAAAATCCAAAGAGAGGAGAATGAGTTAATAGTAAAAGCATTCAATAAAAAAGACGTTATATTGCCCTATAAAAATTTTTCCATTCCATCTACCTTATTTATGTATATCCAAAAGAATCTATAGTGGTTATTAATCAGGAGTAATTTCTATCTTCTTTTTTTAGCGATATATTCGTCGTAAGTTACAAGAACTTCACGCGGTTTGGCACCACGATACTCGCCCACTAATCCCATCTCTCCCATTCTCTCTATAAGCCGCGCAGCTCTACAATACCCTATCCCCAATTTTCTCTGAACCAATGAAACCGATCCCCTTTTACTTTGTAAAACTATCTTTATCGCTTCTTCTAGTAATTCTTCCTCATCCTTATCTGCAAGAATTTCTATATCAGGATTTTCACATTGTGTTTCCAAAATTTCAAGCGGCTCTTCACATTTCACTTTATATTGCTTCCAATATTCACTAACCTTTTCTATGTCTTTTTCCGATAAATAACATCCCTGAATTCTCATAAGGTCAAACGCTCCTGGCTTTAAAAATAACATATCACCCTTCCCTAAAAGTTTTTCCGCTCCCATCCTATCTAAAATCGTTCGTGAATCGACCTTTGAAACAACCTTGAATGCAATCCTTGCAGGTATGTTCGCCTTTATCAGCCCAGTTATAACATCAACGGACGGTCTTTGTGTTGCTAATATCAGATGTATTCCAACTGCGCGGGCTTTCTGCGATAATCTTAATATAGACGATTCTACTTCTTTATTAGCCGCCATCATTAAATCATTTAATTCGTCTACTATTACTACTAAATACTCCATAGGATGATTAACTATTGGCGTTTCTTCACCATCTTCTTTTAATGCATCTATTATTTCGTCTTTCCTCATCTTGTTGTATTGTTCTATTTTTTTCACTCCAATTTTACTAAATAAATCATACCTGTCATCCATTTCACTTATTAACCATTGAAATGTTTTCTTCGCTTTATTAACATCAGTTATTACGGGACAAAATAGATGTGGTATATCGTTATAGAACGACAATTCAACAACTTTTGGGTCTATAAGAATCATCTTCAATTCTTTTGGTGTTTTCGTATATAGGAATGCAACGATAATACTATTTATACATACGGATTTGCCTGAACCTGTAGTGCCTGCTATAAGCATGTGTGGAAATTCTGATAAATCTTCTATAACAGGGTCGCCTGACGCACTCTTACCCAAAAATATCGGCAACTTATAAGAAGCGTATTTTTGCCTATACTTCAATAACTCTTTTAAGGTTACAATGTCTTTATATACATTAGGAACTTCTATACCAATGGTTGATTTCCCGGGAATGGGGGCAATCACCCTGACAGATGGTGCTTTAAGTGCAATTGCTAAATCATCTGCAACGCTTAAAACCTTTTGCAGTCGTGTGCCAGGTCCTAATTCTAACTCATAAGTCGTAACTGATGGACCTTTCTCTACTCCCACCACTTTACTATCAATTTCAAAACTTGTAAGAGTATTTCTTAAAATCTCCTTCTCCTCATTTATATCTACCTTTCCACGTTCTAAATTAATATCAAAAGCATCTTCCAGAAGATCTATAGAAGGGAATTCATATTCCTCCGTCTTAGATTTTTTTTGCACAGGATTTTTTAACTCAACAGTTTCTTCTTTAGATACATGTGGTTTTTCTGACTGAACAATAGGAGGTAATTCCTGTTGAACAGAAGGTTGCTCCTTCTGATGATTCAACGTATCAAGGTGCCCAGGGAAAGTTGCGATATCTTTTTTCTTTTCTATAAATTTTTTATATATATAACCATATGCATTCATCAAAAATATCCACGCATATTTTACAGATAATACTACAATAGGATACGTAAACTTTATTAGTTTTGACATACCAGTCAATATCAACCCATTCGTAGAAATGACAGTCGATATACCTAACAAATATGAAGACAACAGTATAGTTCCAAATGAACCGAAATAATGTGCCATTAGTTCCCCAAGAACCTTACCGATTATTCCTCCTCCTCCTATACTTTTATAGAAATTATAAGGTAAAAACAGTGTGAAATTACATATATGGAAAGTTATGCACATTGCTGTAAACATTACTAACGCTGAGGTTATTTTCACCAGAGTATACGGATAATCTTCAGAAATAAATCCCACAATACCTACAAAAAATATAAAAAACACCACAAAGAAAGACACGCTTCCGAAATTAAGATACAGAAAATTGGATAAATTTGCGCCTATTGTGCCGCCAAGATTTCTAACCTCCTGTGGTGGATATGAAAAAGAACTAATATCGTTTTTATCAAAAGATATTAATGCCAAAAATGAAAAAATACTTAACAGAATTAAAAATAAAAATACAATCTCCTTTATACTAATGGGGAAAATGGCCTCTATTTGTTTTTTCACATATTATTTATCGTTTTAAAAAAAATTTTTGATTATATAAAATCAAAGGCGCTTTTTAGAAATCAGAAACTACCACACTCTTAGATTCCCCCTTTATATAGTATTCATCATTTATTATTTATTATTTTATTACGAGTTTAGCGAGTTGGATTTTTCATTAAACCTTTGAATTTCAAGATGCACTTTTGACAACCCAAGGCGGTGCCACCGCCTCGGCTTTTGGTTTGTGGCTCTCCACTGACCACTGTTGAGCTTTACCTATGTTTAAAAGTTTAAGGTTTAAAAAAATTGTGATAATTTCTGAATTTCAGATTTAAAATTGAAGGTTGTGTTTGTTTTGATGATATGTTAGACATAGAAAAACTAAACTATCCACATATAGGACTATTTATATTAAGTTGGTTTTTAGTAGATAGATTTATACCAATTATTATAAGTTTAAGCCATAGGTTCAATTTACTGGATTATCCAGGTGGGTATAAGCAGCACTCTGGTGGAATACCTTATTTAGGTGGTATAGGAATATTTTTGTCTGTGGCTATAACCATAACTTTAGCGCTAAGATTTGAGTTTTTTGCTTTTCTGAAACCATTGATATGGATTGTTATATGCACCTTTTTTATATTAGTAATAGGGATAATTGATGACGTATGGAAGGTTAGTGCAGTAATAAAACTTATTGTTTTACTTGGATTGACAGTGATATTGTACTACAATGGTGTAAGAATGACTATTTTTAAAGGTGGTTTTGAGTTTTTGAATATTATTATTTCCGCATTATGGCTTGCTGGTGTAGCGAGTGCTTTCAATAGTATTGACAATAGTGACGGCATATGTTCAGGCGTTACTCTTATAATATCATTTTTCCTGTTTTTAATTAATTGGGTTTACTATAACATATCCGGTAGCAGTTATTGGAAAGAAACCCATAAAATATTAAGTTATGGAGCAATTACATTGTGTGGGGCTACGATAGGATTTTTAAGATACAATTTTCCACCTGCTAAAATATTTTTGGGTGATAATGGTTCCTTATTTATTGGATTTTTTTTGGGAGCAATATCAATTTTAGGTGTATGGTCAACCTCGGCTCATAAGTCATTTTTTGTGCCACTTTGTTTGTTGGCTGTTCCTCTTTTTGATATAACATTCACAACTATTTTAAGGGTAAAAAATGGGTGGGTAAAGTCGGTAATTGAAGCGATAAGATGGTGTGGTAATGACCATTTAGCGCATAGATTAAAGGCGTTAGGGATGAGCAGCAGAATTGTTGCATTTGTAATCTATATATTTGCCACATTCTGTGGTTTGGTTGCTTTTGTAGTATCCAACCCTTTTCTTAGTAATTATGTTTTCTTCATTATTATCGGTCTATTCTTTGTTATATTATTTTTTCTAATGGTGTTTCTGGATAGAATAAAAATAGATATATCAAATTCATATAAGTAGGTTGCCTATACTAGTGCTGCTAATCGCTAATTTGAGTATCTTTAAATCTTGCATTTTATAATTGCAAGGTATGCTGGGGAATAGTGAAAGAGGTTCAACTGTTTTAAGCATCATTGCTCCTCCTATATTTGTTCTTGGATTGATATTGCTTGCATGGGCGATTTACCTATCTTTTGATAACGCAAAGAAAGAATTTGAAATAGAAAGACTTAAAAAGAAAGAAAATATGCTAAAAAACCAGGGTAATGCTGTAGAGAAAAAAATAGAAGATATAAATAGTTTTATGGGATTAAAAATGTTATCTGATAATGAGAGGAATTCCCTTAAGGATGATGTTGATAGAGAAAGAAAAATATTTTTAGGAGCCGAGGAAAAAGACGATCAGAAAAAAATCCGTGGAATTAGTATTACAAAAAATAATGTTGCTTATAAATATGTTGCCAATATGGTTGATAATTATTTGTTGGGGAAGGTTTGGTTACAAAAACGGTTGGACGAACTAAAAGAAAAAATAAAGAAAATCACATTTAATTATCTGAAAGTTAGCGATGAAAAAATAAAAGAGAGGTTCGAAAAATTGAATCCTAATTTAAAGTATGACAAGGATTTATTTTTTCAGAATTATCCATCATATACCAATCTTATAATAACATTGGATTATGTAACTAATCAGTTGTCTGGTTTTTTGAAACAAAAGAAAAAACAATATAGTAATATACAAACCCTCATAAATAGGATGCAAGACTATTACGCTTTTTTGGAAAAATTCGACACAGAGAGTATGGGTAAATTCTCCACAATAAGAAGAGATAATTTAAAAGAGGTATGTGATTATATCAGCAAGGTATATGATAAGGAGATAAGAATAACCAATTATATAAATGAGAAAACGAAGAGTATAAATGATATGACAAAGTCTATAGAAGATGAGGAGAAAACGTTGTCATCGGAAGTAAATAAACTTAGAAATACCTTAGATAATCTAAGAGTTGTAGGAATTCTTAAGAAAGATGTATTTAATTATGGAGGAACGGTGGTACGAGAGGAATATTCTTCTAAGATAGTTTTTACTTCTTACGGAAGCAAGGATGGTTTAAGAAAAGGTCATATATTTTATGTTTTTGATTTTTTTCCTATAGGTGGATATAGATGGAAGGGGTTAATAGAGATTATAGAGGTGGAAGATACAAGATCAAAGGCGAAAATTTTATATGAAAATTTTGTAAACAACCCCATAAAAACGGGTGATTATCTATCTTCTCCGTTTTTCAAGAAAGGTAATAAAACAAGGGTTTACATATATGGCAGAGTAGAAAAAACAATTTTCGGATTTAGTTATAATGAATTAGTAGAACATTTGGAATCGCTGGGGGTTATAGTGCAAAGAGACGTTTATGATAAGCAGGGGAAACTAATCAAAAGCGGTTACGATTTGTATACTGATTTTGTTATAAAAGGGCAAGAGAAGATGGGTATTGATATAAAATTTGATAAGCAATGGAGTGAGATTCTTGAACTGGGTATTCCAGTAGTTTCATTATATGATTTGCTACCAATTTTAGGTGGGTATATAAAGCTAATAAAATAGAAATGGTATTAAAAGGGAAAACAATTTCACTTATATTAATCTCGTTGGGCGTATTAGCAGTAATTTTTGGTGCATTCTTTGGATATGTAGAAAGTAATAGAAAGCGTGATTTAGTTGAACAAATAGATAAATTCAATAATAGGATAGATGAGTTGCAAATAAAGTTGGATTCTTTGAATAATTTTCAGATAACGTATTATAAGTTGATGGACCCCTATTATGAGAATCACTATAGCAACCCAGAATATATAAAATCTATTATAAGTTGTTTGGCTGTAAGGGCTAATTTTACATTGGACGAGGCTTTTTACAGGGCAGCAGAAAAAACATTGAGATTGCACAACAAGTATAAGTTTGTGGATAGCTGTTATTTTTCCTTTGCTGGATTAAAGTTTCCTCCTTCCTATACGAGAATTGTTAATAGAGCAGCAAAATTTGATGTTACTGTTGAAGAGACGGACAAACGACCTACTATGTTAAGACTTGTCTCTGAGTATCTGCAGAAGATAGCTGCATTGGAAAAGGAGATAGACCAAACTAATGCTAATATAGAAAGTAGTATTAAAAAGTTAAAGAAGTATGCCAATATATATCCCAATATCGATACTGTGTTAAGTTTTACTGATATAGCGGATATTCTCAAGAATAAAGAAAACGATATATCAGCTGAGGTGATAAAGAAGATAGTAGAGGAAAAAGATGATGTCAAGGTGCAATCAAACTTACAAGATTTAGAAAAACAATTAGAGAAAGATGCGAGAACAGGAGAATTGAGTGATACAGCAGAAGACAGTTTGTTGAAAAAATATTACGTTATTAATGGGAAACTGAGTAACTTTTCTAACGATCTTACAGAATTGTTAAATAAAGTTGACCAATATCTTTCAGGTGTTGTAGAGCAGGCATATAAAAAGGAATTTTCGAGTAATGAGATTCTAATGAAAAAAGATCGGGATATACTATGTTTTAAGGCAATTGTTGATATACCTCAATCTTGTAGGGATATTATTTGTAGCGAACCGCCACGCAAAGTAAAATCATTTTCATGGATTGTTACCGAACTTGAATGGCCTAAATTAGTTAAAATCAATGAATTGAAGGATATTTTTGCACTGAAATCCAGATTGGATAGAAATGATGTATCAATTCTAGAGGAATTTAAGAATTCTCAAGAAACTTTACAGATTCGTGCGAGAAATATAATACTTTTACGACAAACAAAAAAAACATTGGAAGACCAAGTAGAAAAAATAAAATCAAAGATTGCAAAGCAAAAAATTGAAAAAAAGCCAGTGGGTAATATTCTTAGCATTGACGCCAGAGCTAACAAAGGCGTTATAAACCTGGGTAGAAGAAATGGTTTGTTTAACAATAGCATCTTTGAAGTGTATGGAGTGATAAAAGGAAGAGAGCTTGTTTTTAAGGGTATGGCGAAAATCTTAAAATTAGGAGAAGAGAATTCAAAAATACTTATGTTACCTGTTGTAAATGTAGAAGATAATAGTTTTACTATAACTCGGGGGGCTGGTATAGCATACCCTGAATTTTTTGATGTTATAACGAAAGAATATACAAAACGCCTTCCTTATAGAAATATTATTAAAATAAGTTCTATCAAGGATTTAAAACCTGAGGTTCATGATATCTTGTATTCAGAAATTTTTGATCCATCGCAAAAAAAAGTAATTTCTTTTGCGGGCAATTTACATTTAATTTATACTAATGCAGAAGCAGCAAAAAAACTCTCTCAATGGAATTTTAAATTTCAGGAGAAAGTAGATATAAATAACGATTACGTTATACTAGGCAAAGATTATGAAGAGAGTGGGAATTACAAAGTTGCAAAAGAACTTAATATAAAACTATTGAGAGAAAAGGATTTATACGATCTTTTAGAATTACAATATAAGTATTAATAGATAGGGAAGTTTTCTAAAAGTTTTTGGACGCGTATTTTTATTTCTGATTTTATTTTATTTTCATTTGGTTTACCAATCTTATCTATTATAATATTTATCATTGTGGCGATTTCCACCATTTCGTTTTCTTTAAGTCCTCTGCTTGTTAGTGCGGCGGTCCCAAGGCGCATACCACCTGCAATGTTTGGTGGTAACTTATCAAAGGGTATGGCATTTTTATTAACAATAATATTAACTTCTTCTAAATTCTTTTGAGCATCTAAGCCGCTTACATTCTTAGATGTAAGATCTACTAAAACAATGTGATTATCAGTGCCTCCGGTGACAATTCTGAATCCATATTCCTTTAAAGTATTTGCTAAAACCTTTGCATTTTTTACAACCTGTTTTTGATATTCAATAAAGTTCTGGCTCTGTGCCTCTTTGAAGGCAACCGCCTTCGCAGCAATAATATGTTGAAGTGGCCCACCTTGAATGCCAGGAAAAACGGCTTTGTCTACACTTCTTGCATGTTTTCTTTTACATAGTATAAGTCCTCCTCGCGGTCCACGCAATGTTTTATGTGTTGAAGTTGTGACAAAGTCAGCATAGTTGATAGGTGAATTGTGAATACCTGCTATAACCAATCCTGCTATATGTGCTATATCTGCTAATAGATAACATTGTGAATTAATACTGTCAGCTATTTCTCTAAATTTTCTGAAATCAATTTCACGAGGATAAGAACTTGCACCTGCTATAATAAGTTTAGGTTTTTCTTTTTCTGCTATTTTTTGTATTTGGTCATAGTTTAAAACTTCAGTATCTTTGTCAAGGGAGTAATGGACGATATTGTATAATCTACCGGAGAAATTTAGTGCCATTCCATGGGAAAGGTGCCCCCCTGAATTTAGAGATAAACTTAAAATTTTATCGGTGGGTTGTAAGCAGGCGAAAAATACCGCCATATTGGCTTGTGTTCCTGAATGTGGCTGAACATTGGCATGCTCTGCCTTAAAAAGTTGTTTTGCTCGTTCAATCGCTATGTTTTCTATTAAATCCACATATTCACAACCACCATAGTATCTTCTGTTTGGGTATCCTTCTGAATATTTATTGGTTAAAACAGTCCCCATTGCAGCTAAAACGGCTTTAGAAACTATGTTTTCTGACGCGATGAGGTTTAATGTGTTCCTTTGTCTTTCTAATTCCCTTAAAACGTAATTATAGATTTCCTCGTCAGAATCCTTTATGTATTTAACCCAATCATTCACATAAGTGAGTTAATAAGTTATCCACATTCACTATGCCCACAATCCAGACAGGTCGGACCTATACACCCTTCTATATAATGTATATTAGGACTATAACATTTTGGGCAATGCTCTTTTTTATCTGATGGTATATTATCTGTAGAAAATCCATTATTTGAAGTTGGAATTTTTTTTGTTGGTTTATTATCTTTATTATTTTGTTTTTTGAGAAATTTTGCAAGAGCAGTAGCTATGGCGTGGGGGATTGACTCAACTCTATTTGGACCGAATCCGTATGGTTTATCACTTTTTATTGTGTTAAGATGTTTTATAACTTCATAAACATCTCCACCTATTTCCAGATACTTTGAAATCATTATGCCCAGAACAGATGTTAATCCCGCAACTTCTGTTCCTATGGGGGTAGTATTGGTAAATACTCTAAACGGTTTCCCATCAATATGGTCTATATGTATATGCACAGGTCCATAACCCGTTTCAAATTTATAATACACTGATTCAACACCTTCTTTTAAATCTTTATCTTTGCTTAATCCTACATTTAATACCTGCTGAGATTTTGAACCATCTCTATATACGGTTATCCCTTTGCATCCCAGATTGTAGGCAAGAAGGTATGAGTTCTTTACGTCTTCAATTGAGGCATGGTTTGGCAGGTTTATAGTTTTTGATACACCGTTATCTGTATATTTTTGGAATACTGCCTGGTGTTTTACATGGAATTCAACTGGTATGTCTCGTGTTGTTGGGAAGAGATTCTGTATTTTTTCTGGTATTTCAGGTATACCTTTTACTGATGAATAGTTTGCTATTATTTTATCCCATAGTTCTTTTTGAGTTAATCCCCAGAAATCATTTTCTATAGCGATTTTTTTGAAGTATGGATTTACTTCATAAAAGGTATCTTTAGGATTTGGTTGTTTGCCTTGTTTTATTGCATCTAATGCTTGGGCATTGTATCTTACATAAACAATACCGAAGAATGGTTCTATGCCGCCACCTTGTAGTCCTGCGGCGATTCCTATTGTTCCTGTTGGCGCTATTGTTGTTCTTGCGCAATTTCTTACCTTGTATGCACCTGTCCATTCTTTAAAGTATTTGCCTTGCGGGTCATATATGCTATCCTTATAGAACGGAAATACTCCGCGGATTTGAGCGAGTTCTATAGATTCCTCTAAGGATTTGTTATTTATAAACTTCATAACTTCCTCCCCCATTTTTAATGCTTCTTCACTATCGTAAGGGATACCAAGCTGCACGAGCATTTCTGCCCATCCCATTACACCTAATCCTATTCGCCTGCTTCCTTTTGCCATATACTCAATTTTATCTATGGGGTAATTGTTTATATCTATAACATTATCTAAAAATCTTGTGCAAAGTTTTACTGTATTGCCCAATTTCTCCCAATCAACCTTACCTTCCCTTACAAATTTAGCTAGGTTTATGCTTCCTAAATTGCATGGTTCAAAAGGAAGTAATGGTTGTTCACCACAAGGATTGGTTGCTTCAATTGTTCCGAGTTTCGGGATAGGGTTAGAGAAAGAATTATTTATCCTGTCCAAAATGATTATTCCTGGATCACCTGTTCTCCATGCACATTCAACTATTTTATCAAAAAGTTCCCTTGCATTGATTTTCCCTGTAATTTCCTTATTTCTGGGGTTGATAAGATCGATTTGTTTATTTTCTTTTACCGCATTGAAAAAGTTCTCATCACAGGCGACAGATATATTGAAGTTTTCAAGTTTACCCTGTTGTGTTTTTGCAGTTATAAAATCTAGTATATCCGGATGGTTATACGGTAATATTCCCATATTAGCACCTCTTCTGGTTCCACCTTGTTTTATTTCTTCTGTTGCGTGATTTATCATGTGAAATGGCGATAATGCGCCTGAGGCAATCCCTTTCGTTGTCTTTACTATATCACCTTTAGGTCTTATTCTTGCTCCGGAAAAGCCGGTTCCACCACCACTTTTATGGATAAGCATTGTATATTTTAAAACTTCACCCCATGCTTCAACAGAATCGTCTATTGGCAATACATAACAGGCAGATAACTGTTGTAGCTCTCTGCCCGCATTCATAAGTGTAGGGGAATTAGGTAGGAATTCAAAGTTTGCCATTAACTTGTATAACTTGATAGCCCACTCCTCAACTACTCTCCGTATACTCTCATCCTCATAACTTATCTCATATAAGTTTTTTATGAATGTCTTAAAGTTTTTATCTTGCTCGTCAAGGTTTTTACAATTTTCATGTAATAAGAGCATTCGAACTTTTTCATTATTGCCAACTTCAAATTCTTCCCATACATAATTAACGTTTCTTAATATCTTATCCCAGTTCACTTTCTCCAGATAGAAAATTTCTGAGAGAGCAATATTCCTTGCCACGTTATAAAGCCAGCTTTCAATTGAAGGAGCATTTTTTAGATACTTATCTTGAATAACTTTCTTTTGATTTTCAGTAAGCCTGACTTTAGGCAGCCCCCCTATTATAGGGTCATTGTAAACTGGTGGATAATAAACTTTTATCTTAGGCGCCTCTTTTATTTCTTTCATTATAACTTCCATTTTAAACTCCTTATTTATTAATAAATTTTATTTCTACTATTATTATCATTTTGCATCCCTATACTATATATAGTATATCTATCTAACTTTTTCATACTATATATAGCATAGGAAACCTTTATTTAAATTTAAAAATTAATCTTGTCAAGCATTTTTTAGCAATATAATTCCTCTTTTATAATTTACCATTCATCATTGAGTATTTATCATTTATTATTTTATTTTATGATGGGGTTAGGGAATTAGATTTTTCTTCCACCTTTTGAATTTTGACATGCCTTTTTGAGTTTTGGCTTTTGACTTTCTCTTTTAAAACCTGTTATAAGATTGAGGAAGGTTTACAGTGGTTTGCCTATGGGTAATTATTGTGCTTTGTTAAATGCTATGGTATCAGTGCGCTCATCTAAAGCGATTTTTATTTTATCGCCGTTGAGAAATTCTCCGTTAAGGAGTTTCAATGCTAATGGATCCTGAATCATTTTTTGAATACATCTTCTTAAAGGGCGGGCGCCATATTCCGGATTATAACCATTTGTAAACAGTTTTTCTTTTACTTTTTTATCTAATTCTAATGATATATTTCTATCCTTTAATTTTAGTTCTAATTCGTTTATCTGAATATCTATTATCTTTTCTAAATCCTGCAGAGTTAATTTATTAAAGATAATTATTTCATCTAACCTGTTTAAAAATTCTGGTCTGAAATGCTTTTTTAGTTCTATCTCTATGCTTGTTTTTAGATTTTGTTTATCAGAAAAATTATTTTCAAAATAATGGCTACCTATGTTAGATGTCATAATGATTACTGTGTTTTTAAAGTTTACCGTTCTTCCATGTCCATCGGTTAATCTGCCATCTTCCATAACCTGTAATAGTATATTAAAGACATCCTGATGTGCTTTTTCTATTTCATCAAATAATATGATTGTGTAAGGTCTTCGTCGTATTTTTTCAGTAAGTTGCCCGCCTTCTTCATAACCTACATAGCCGGGAGGGGCTCCTATGAGACGACTAACTGTGTGTTTCTCCATATATTCTGACATATCAATTCTAATAATAGCGTTTTCATCGTTAAACAAAAACCATGCTAATGTTTTAGCCAAATATGTCTTTCCTACCCCAGTAGGTCCTAAAAATAAGAAAGAACCAATTGGTCTAGTAACGTCAGCAAGTCCTGCGCGCGAGCGTCTTATAGCATTTGATATTAAACTTATAGCTTCATCCTGTCCTACAACCCTTGATTTTAATTTCTCTTCCATATTAACTAGTTTTTTAACTTCTCCTTCCATTAGTTTTGAAACAGGTATACCTGTCCATTTTGAGACAATCGCTGCAATGTCTTCTTCGCTTACTGCTTCTTTTAATATTCTATTATCTTTATTGACACTCTCCAATTTTTTTGTTTCATCTTCAAGTTGCTTTTGTAGTTCTCTTAACCTTCCGTATTTTATTTCAGCCACTTTATCTAACCTTAATTCTCTTTCATATCTTTCTTGCTCCAATTTCGCTTTTTCTATATCTTCTTTTATTTTTCTTATTCTATCTATAATGTCTTTTTCGTTTTTCCATTTTAGTTTTAACTGTGTGGATTTTTCCTTATATCCTAAAAGTTCTTCTTCTAGTTTTTTTAATCGTTCAAGGGATGCGGGGTCCGTTTCCTTCTTTAATGCTTGCCTTTCAATTTCAAGTTGCATAATTTTTCTTTCTATCTCATCTATCGGGGTTGGTAAACTATCGACTTCTATCCTTATTTTTGATGCTGCTTCATCTATAAGGTCAATTGCTTTGTCAGGTAGAAAACGCTCAGTAATATATCTATTTGATAAAACAGCAGCAGCAACGAGGGCATTATCTTTGATTTTAACACCGTGATATACTTCATATTTTTCTTTCAATCCTCGCAGGATTGCGATGGTATCTTCTACAGAGGGTTCATTTACCAATATTTGTTGAAATCTTCGCTCTAATGCTCTATCCTTTTCTATATATTTTCTATATTCCTCCAAGGTAGTAGCTCCTATGCATCGCAATTCGCCACGGGCAAGAGCTGGTTTCAACATATTGGCTGCGTCTATTGCGCCTTCTGCTGCACCTGCGCCAACCAATGTGTGAAGTTCATCTATAAATAATATAATCTCACCTTGCCTTGCTTGAACTTCTTTCAAGATGGCTTTTAATCTCTCTTCAAATTCTCCTCTGAATTTTGTTCCTGCAACTAAAGCGCTCATATCAAGAGCTATAATAGTTTTATCTTTTAGCGTGGATGGCACATCTTTATCAGCAATTCTTTTGGCTAATCCCTCTACTATTGCCGTTTTCCCAGTTCCAGGTTCTCCTATTAGCACAGGGTTATTTTTGGTTCTCCTTGATAGTATATGTATCGCTCGTCTTATTTCCTCGTCGCGCCCTATTACAGGATCTAACTTACCCTGTCTGGCTAATGCTGTTAAATCCCTCCCATATTTTTCCAAGACCTGATATGTATGTTCCGGTGTCGGGCTTGTAATGGTCTGTTCCCCTCTTATATCCTTTAATATGTGAAGAACTCGTTCTCTGCTTAAATTATGTTTTTTTAAAACATTTCTAAGTTTTTCGTCTGTATCCTCAAGAACCGATAAGAATAAGTGTTCTACACCTATATACTCATCTTTTAATGATTCCGCTTCCTTTTTTGCCACTTCAAAGACGTTGTTTATTCTTCTCGAAAAATAATGTTCAATAACGTTTCCTTCCACTTGTGGAAATTTTGAAAGAAGGCTTTCAATGTCATTTTTAAAGTTTTTTATATTTAGTTGTAGTTTCTCCAATATGATAACGACGACGCTTTCACTTATATCTAATAATCCTAAGATTAAGTGTTCTACATCTACAATTTGGTGTGAGGATTTTTTAGCGATGTCAACCGCTTTTTCTACTGCTTCCTGGGCTTTTAAGGTCAACCTATTGAAGTTTAACATATTGGGATATGCAAAATATATTCCTTGCTATAGGCGTATTTTTTTTGACAATTTGTCAACCTTGTATTGATTCTTACAATAGTTCGCCGAAGGGCGAATTTTAATCTTTTTTAACAAATTCAATACCATTA
>CAZWFP010000007.1:0-37098 GCA_964633175.1 uncultured Planctomycetaceae bacterium
AATGAGATTGCCACGCCCTTCGGGCTCGCAATAACGGCAAATGTGGTAATTTCTGCCTCAAAAATAGAAACTTCCACACTTTCAAATTTCCCTATATTCATTATTTATTATTTTATTCCGAGTTAGCGAGTTAGATTTCTTTTTGAACTTTTGACCTTCGATTTTTGACATTCGACTTTTTTGAGATATTTCCTCTTTGGAGTAAATTCTGTTAGTGTATTACTATCTTACAGCAGTATGGTTGTTTTGTCAAAAGGGGGAAGGGAGTTGTCTTTTTCAGATAAATAGGGCGTAGTAGTAGGCCAGTTTATGTTGAGAGTTTTATCATTCCACATTATCCCGCTTTCGTATTGAGGAGCATAATATTCATCTACTCTATACACCACAACTACTTTATCAGTTAAGGTGCAAAAACCATGAGCAAATCCTTTAGAAATATACAATGCCTTATAATTGTCATCTGAAAGTATAAGAGAAGTCCATTGCCCAAACGTCTTTGAATTTTTTCTTATGTCAACAACCACATCAAATATTGCACCCTGCACCACTCTTATAAGTTTGGTCTGAGGATATGGCTCTTTTTGGAAATGTAATCCTCTGATAGTATGTTTTCTTACTGATAATGATTGGTTTTCGCAAACCCACTTAGTAGTAAGATTGAGTTTTTTAAACACCGTGTCATCATACACTTCCATAAAATAACCTCTATCATCATTGATAGGTTTAAATATAATTTCAAATAAACCATCAAACTTTAATGGTTTTATATCCATAAATCTGAAACTATAATCTAAATTCTGAAATTTTCATATACCATTCAATTGTTTCTCTTAACGCCTCATCCAAAGAGTATGCTGGTTGCCATCCTATGGTTCTTTCTATTTTGGAGGAGTCAGAGAACTGTTGTTTGTTTTCATCATTGGCAATATTCAAAGTTTCAATTTCTATATTTTCTTTATTCATTAAACATTTTATTTTTCTTACTAACTCAATGGTTTCAAGGCGATTGTCACTGCTTACATTGAATATTTCACCTACAACATTCTTGTGGGATAAGTTTTCACCTAACAGTATGTAAGCATCTACGACATCTTTTACGTATAAGTAATTTCTTATGAACTTTCCATCACTTCTTAGTATTATTTTTTTATTTTTCAATAGGTTATCTATAGTATAGGGCACGATGTGGTTAAAATGTATGTCACCGCCGCCGATGATATTTGCCTTGCGCACAATAACTACTGGTAGCCCGAAAGTGTGATAATAAGAATATCCAATATATTCAGAGCATATTTTTGATACTGAATAAGGGTCAATTGCCTTTAAAGGTGCGCACTCACTAAATGGCAAAGATTCCTGATTTCCATAGACGGATTCACTTGATGCTATTATTATACCATTTACACACTTCCCATAATTTTTTACCGCTTCCAAAAGATTATATGTGCCCCTTACATTTACTTCAAAGGTTTGATATGGATTCTTTTTCCCGCTTGATAAGTCAGATTGTGCTGCAAGATGATATACAATATCAATTTTATTAGATTGAACAATGTTGGTAAGTATCTCAATATTTTCTATAAGACCCTCTATATATTTAACTTTGGAGCTTAAGTTCTCGGTTGCAAAAACTGATTGAGGGTGAATTCTATTTGCCAAGACCAGTACCTCAGCGCCGAGGTCAATTAATTTTTTGACAAGCCATGAACCTATAAATCCCGTTCCTCCTGTCACTAATACTGTTTTACTCGACCAGAAACTCATATTATAAGTAATGAATAATCCAGAAAGCATGTATATTACATCCGCCTATTTCTGAAAGTAAATACCCTATTCCCACTGTCGCTGGGATGACAGAATAGTTGGGGGTAATTTCTAATTTTTTAATTGTAAGTAAGGTCATATTCTAATAATTTTTAATTCTGGCAAGGGAACAATAAATGCCCCACCACTTTTAAGATACTCATTTTGCTCTTTTACCACTTCATCCACATAATTCCATGCTAAAAGTAATGTATATTTAGGCAATCTATTGAGTAATTCCACAGGGTTGTATATCGGTATATTTATTCCAGCAATGTATTTACCTTGTTTATAAGTGTTTTTATCTACTATAAAGTCAATGATGTCCGCGCCTATTCCACAAAAAGATAAGAATGTAAATGCTTTTGCCGCTGCACCATATCCTGCTATTTTGTTATTTGATGAAACCACAGAGTTCAGGAAATCTTTTAACTTATCTTTAAACCCCTCAAGTTTATTGGCAAACCTTCTGTAATATTGTATCTTACTAACTTCCAACTTCCTTTCTTCCTCCAATAATGAATGTATGCTCATCCTATCTTGTTGTGTGAAAAACTTGTTCTGGGGGGTTTTTGTTGCCCAAACCCGCAGTGAACCGCCTTGAACAGACGTTTGTTCTACTTTTTGCATGAATAAACCGTTTTTCGAAAAAAGTTTGTTAAGCGTTGTAACTGTGTAATAATACATATGTTCATGGTAGATCATATCAAAGCATAAGTTATCTACAATATTTTTGAAATATGGTATTTCCACTATAGCAATACCTGTATTTTTTAGAAGAGTATATATTCCACTAACAAAATCATTTATATGTGGAGTATGAGCAATCACATTGTTTGCGATTATTATATCGGCTGATATCCCATTTGAAACTAACTTTTTTGCCAAGTTGCTTGAAAAAAAATCTATTATTGTAGGAATATTATAAGTTTGTTGCGCCACTTTTGCTACATTTTTAGCAGGTTCTATTCCTAAAACATTGAACTTTTTTTCCATAAAAAACCTTAGCAAATATCCGTCATTACTGGCAATTTCAACTACTAAATCGTTGCTCTGCACCATATTGTTTTTTATTAGATAATCAACCAAGTTTTTAGCATGGGTTATGGTGGTTTTAGAGAAACTTGAATAATATAGATAGTCCTTCGAGGTAAATAATCTTTCTGCTGATACAATCTCTTTTAATTGAAGAAAACCACAATTGTTGCAAAAAAGCAGAGTCAGAGGTATTGCCTCATCAAAAGAGTTTAACTCATCTTCGTTAATATAAGTATTTGCAATGGGAGTTTTCCCTAAATATAATACTTCAGCAAGATTTTGACTGTTACACAAAGAACAATTAGTGGTAATGGAATATTTTACTACCATATTTTCCACGGTGCCTTCCGCTCCTGCCATAACTTGTTTAAAAGTTCATACTCTATATAAGTATCCATACATTGCCAGAAACCGGTATGTTTGTATGCAACAAGTTGATTCATATCGGGTAGTTTCCCTAGGATATCTTTTTCAAATACAGTATTATCGTGATAAATAAGATTCAAAACATCTGGTTCTAAAACATATACGCCACCATCTATCCATTCGTCTGAGATTTGCGATTTGTCTATGAACCGTCTAACTGAATAATTCTTTAAGATAAGCTTTCCAAACCTCTGATATGTTCTTACAGCAACTATAGTTGATAGTTTGTTATTCTTTTTATGAAAACTAATTAAATCACCAATATTTACGTTATGGAGTTGGTCACACCAGGATAATATAAATGTCTCCTCGCCAATCCAATCGTGTAATCTTCTCAATCTACCACCCGTTTGTGTTTCTATACCCGTATCTACGACCGTTACATTCCATTTTTTGATTTTAGATTCCTTGAAATAATTTTTTATACTACTTCCTTTATAACCTGTTCCTACTATAAACTCATTATATCCTAAAGTTGAGTAATATTTCATTATATGCCATAGTATTGGTTTGCCACCTATTTCGACCATCGCCTTTGACTTTGATAAGGTTTTATCCCTTAATCGCAATCCTTTTCCACCTGCAAGTATAACCACTTTCACATTCACAATCCTATAACATTGTAAGTTTTTACCTCTAAATGCGCCATGCAATTATACCAAAAGGAAAATGGTTTTCAAGATAAGTGTCGGCATAAAAAGAGTTAGTGTATCTCTCATTTACAATTAGATTGCAACATTCTTTTGACCACTCACTTTCGACATTGTTGATATTGCGCTCTTTCTAACAATAACAAACTTTTTAGGTTATTGCTAGTAATGGCAGATAAATTCATTATTCAGTAATGTCACCAGTTTTTGCCATACCTTTTCATAACTGATTTGATTTGCATATTTACTTTGCTTTTCTTCGATATGGAAATGATTTGATACAAATAAACTGCCCGAATATGCCATGATATATGGATTTGAAGCAATATATATTCCGAATGATTTTGTGCCTAAAACAGATGCCAGATGTAACGGACCACTATCGTTGCCTATAAAAAGTGAACAGTTTCTAATTAATACTATCATCTCCTCCAATTTTACATCGAAATCTGGAATTGCCGCATAATCTTTGAAAAAAATTTTTAATTGTTCCTCATCTTTACCAAATAATATTACCGATATAGTATTGTATTGTTGGTATATATCTTTTGCCAATCTAACAAAGTTTTCTATAGCCCATCTTTTATTTAGGCCTCTTTTTGAACTGCCAGGGTGTATCAAGATAAACTTTGTTATATGATGTTTATTTAACCATTCTTTAACTTTTTTTTCTTTATCTACACTTATTTTAGGTTCTATTTTTGGTATCGTAATTTTTGGGAATCCTACCATATAGGCAAGTTCAAATGGTTTGTTATATGTATTTACAACTAATTTATTTAAAGCAATGTTTTGCGTAACTGATGAGTGGCTACGGACAACTAATAATTGATTTACAATTTTGCTCCTCAACAAAAAATTTAATTCCTTCGTATATCGTGGAGAGAATCCAACTCTATACTTTGCTGGCATCAAAAAACTTAATAGTCCTGATTTTAAATTACTTTGTAAGTCAAAGACCGTATCAAAAGTTAAGGAGTTAAAAGGTTGAGAAGACAATACATTATTTAATATATCAAAGGTTTGCAAAAGTTTAACATATTTATCTTTTACCAACCAATATATAATGGAGTGAGGCAGGACTTTTCGTAAGTAGTAATAAAATGGGATTGTTTTCACTATGTCTCCAAATGAACTCATCCTTATAATCAAGATTTTCGGATTGGGGACATTGACTAATTTTTCATAAAGATTCATAATAAATTAAAATAAAGTTGAGAGAGGTTGTAGATAATGTTTTTTAAGTATATCTTTGGAAAATTGTATAAGTTTGGTTGGGGTTTTTATCAAAAGATAATTATTAATAGGAGTAGTTTTACCGATTTCAAAGCAAAAGAAATTTTCAAATAGTTTTATAAATTCCCTTATTTTTTCTTTATCTATTTCTACTATAAATGAGGATGGGGGTTCACTGAATAACAGGTTGAAGATTAGCTGTTTATTAGGGAAAGATTCAAAGTTCAGTTCTACTCCACAATTAGAATCTAAAAACATTTCAATGATTGTGGTAATAATTCCACCGTCAGAGACATCGTGGATACTACTTATCATATTCTTTTTAATTGCTGTATATATGAGTTTATATAGTTTTAGGGCGTAATGAGGTTTGAGTTTAGGGTAGAATTTACCGGTATATCCATACTGTTTATAAAATATAGAGCCCGCGAGCATAAATTGATTGGAGCCAACAAAATATATGCGACTATTGGTTCCCTTCAATATAGTAGAAGGTATATAAGAAATATTATCTACAATACCAATGGCTGTTATTAGTAGTGTAGGTGTTATATTTATTTTTCTGCCAGCAGCATCAACAAAAAAATTATTAAAACTATCTTTACCAGATATAAAAGGAGTTTTGTAGATAAGTCCTAAATCTTTACAAGCACGGGCGGATTCTATAAGTTTATAAAGTTGGTCTGTATCTTGGGAATCACCCCAACAAAAGTTATCCAACAGAGAAATTTTCGCAGGATTTGCTCCTAATGTTATAACATTTCTAACTGCTTCATCAATACTTTGAATGGAACCTTCGTAGGGGTCAACTTTCATAAGTTCAGTTTTGTGTCCTAATCCAATTGCAACGCCAACGTTTTTATCATAAAAAAGTTTAAGGACACAGCCATTCGCAGGACTTATATTATTAATGATGGGTTTTATTACGGTTCTGCCACCTACTTCATGGTCGTATCGTCTAATGATATTTTCTTTTGATGCTACTATCGGATTAGAGATGATATTTAATATTTCATTTCTTAGATTACTAAAAGAATATGAATGAACAGGTTCTGGTTTAGTTATAGTAAAACTGTTCAGATAAAATTTTTTTTGGGGGATTTTCCTGTCTAACGTATCCTTATGGAATTCTGCTATAATTTTATCCTTAAAGTAAATTTTACAAACGGGGGATTTTGTTATATTGCCTAATATTGTAAAATCTACCTCTTCTTCTTTGGCGATTTCTATAAATTTATTTAAATCATTTTTGTCTATTACAACTATCATTCTTTCTTGTGTTTCTGATAGCCATAATTCATATGGGGAGAGTCCTTTGTATTTTATTTTTACATCTTCAAGTTTTATGTGAGCACCGAAATTTTGTATAATTTCCAGGGAAGCAACCGCAATGCCGCCAGCCCCGCAATCCGTTACACTCTTTATAATATTTTCTCTTGTCGCTCTATTGATAAATTGCTCCACTTTTTTCTCAACAATTGGATTAGGAAGTTGAACAGAAAGTATGGCACTATTAGATTCTTCTTTTGAAATTTTACCTGAGGAAAAACTTGCACCGTGAAGACCATCTCTACCCGTTCTATCACCTATTAAGATTATTAAATCACCTGGCAATACCTCTTTTTTTACTTTGTTTTTCTCAATTATACCAATTGTGCCACAGTATACAAGGGGATTGAAAAGATAGGAATCATCAAAATAAACAGAACCGCTAACCGTCGGGATTCCCATTCTATTGCCATAATCTCTGACGCCACAGACCAGATTTTTCAACAGATTACAAGGTTCCCACACTAAATTTTGCATTTTATCTTTTGACTCTACACTATTAAATTTACTATTGTTAATATTACCTACAAAAAAAATATCTATTGACCCTATTGGTTTTGCCCCTTTGCCAGTGCCTATGATATCCCTTATTACTCCACCTATCCCTGTTGCAGAACCACTATATGGTTCAATGCTTGAAGGATGGTTATGGGTCTCAACCTTTGCACACACACAAAACCTTCCATCTACATCTATTACACCAGCGTTATCTTCAAAAACACTTACGCACCATTTTCTCTTTAATTTCTGTGTAACCTCAAAAATAGTTTCTTTGAGCAAATTTGAAAATGCCAGCCTCCCATCTACAAAATAAGTTCCTTTCATGGTTTTATGCCTGCAATGTTCAGACCAGTATTGAGCAAAAGTTCCTATTTCAGCAATGTTTGGTTTCCTATTAAACTTTTCTTCATAACTTTTAAAAATGATTCGGAGTTCTTCGGTAATAAAATTATAGAAGTTACGCAAATCCTGCTCATTTTCTATATCAGGTAGTGTTATATTATGTCTTACTGGCTTTGTTATCTTTCTTGTGTGAAACTTTCTCTGTGAAATAAAAATGTCCAATAATGGATTGGCAAATGTCTGATAGGCAAAGTTTTTTATATCAGTTTCATAGTTTTGAAATTTAAAATTTTGTAATTTTGAAACAACTTGAATAGCCCACCCCTTTTTAAAATGTATAAGTCTTAATCCAAATGTTTTGGCTGATTCTTTTGCATATTCCTCCTCTTGTTCCATTATATTAGGATGTTTAAATATAAAATAATGAGGTTTTGCTGGGAGGTGGTTATAAGAAATGATATCATTTATGGCATGGTCTAATATATAATTCAGAAAACTCATTACCTTTGACGCTGAATTTCCTACCTTTTCGATTTCCAAAAAATATATAGGATATACAGCTATGTCAATGTTTTTGATTTTGAATTTTTCTACTTTTAACCTGTTACGTGTTATTACAAATAATTGCATCTATATTATTTTTCAAGTATTTACCCTCAATCGTCAAAAGCAACCAATAATAATAAGATAACACGTCATTATACTTAAAAACCATCTTCTTTGCTTGGGTATCCTATTATACTCATCTACTTTATGCTATTTCTTACAATAAGATTTATCGCTTTCTGCAAGGTCTGCATCTTTATAACTGGTTTATTATAATCCTTTTTTACACACTCCTTTGTTGGTGGGACGTGGACAAAACCAGCCCTGATAATGCCATATTTCTCCGCAAAATGCATTAGATGGTAAAAAATATTATTGCACAAGTATGTTCCCGCGTGGAAGGATTTTATTAACGGTATTTTTTCTTCTTTTAAAGCATCATATATTTTTTTGTAAGGGAGAGTAGTTCTATAAATAGGTGGTTTTTTAGGTATTATTTCTTCTTCCTCCTCAATAATTACTCCATCATTATCTTTTCTCGTTGCATAGTTTATATTGAGTGCAACAGATTCAAATTGAATATATTCCGTTCCCATTCCGAAAGAAATTGCTATCTGAGGCTTATATTGTTTAACATATTTTTCTAACTCTTTCCCTGCATTTTTATAACTTACAGGTAGTTTTTTTACTATAACATTGAATTCTGCAATGTTTGTATTGTCCAACTCTCTTATGCTATCATAAGATGAGTTTCTTATAAACTCACCGAATGGTTCAAATCCCGTTAGTAATATATACATTTAATTTGTTATTGGAGTAGATGTTATATCAATTTATTTTTATTTCAATTTCCCCAAATCATTTTGAGTAATTCGCTGAATTTACCAAGCTTTTAGTAAACACATAATGTTATATCAGAAGATTGGTTTTGTAAGTATTAACCCTGCGTCATCAAAAGTAAGGAAGGCAAAGCAACTGTAGCGGTTTCGTTACTTTTGAAAACCATTTTTGTTTTAGTATCTTATAATCATTTACTATGAAAGTATTAAAATTTGGCGGTTCTGTATTAAAGGATGTGGGGAGTTTAGAGAAAATAAGGAGGATAGTTGTCAATGAAGGACAAAAGGATTTGGTAGTAGTAGTTTCTGCTTTCAATGGTGTTACTGATAAACTTATTGAATCTGCTAATAGTGCTCTAAAAAATATGGATACTTATAAGGATATAATAGAAAGACAGAAGGGTATATTATATGAAAGTGGCATAAGAAAAAACCTGCTGAATGACATTTTTGAGGAATTTATAAGAACAATGGAAAGTGTTAAAGTATATAAGGAGATTAATGCTAAGATTCTTGATTATATAATGGCTTTTGGCGAAAGATTTGCCGCAATGATAGTATCGGAATACCTTAATAACAGTGGATTAAAAACAAAGTGTATGGAGGGACATCAAATAGGAATTATAACTGATAGTAACTTTGGCAATGCAAAACCCCTCATGTCTAGTTATAAGGCAATATCATCCCTTCTGCATAATATAGATTATATTCCTGTCATAACTGGCTTTATTGGTAAGGATATAGAGGGTAATTATACAACATTAGGCAGAAACGGTAGTGATTTTACAGCAGCAGTAATAAGTTATGCCTGTGGAGCAGAATATCTTAAAATTTATAGTGATGTTGATGGTATATTAAGTGGCAATCCTAATTTCATAAAAAATGCAAGAGCAGTAGATGAGTTGAGTTTAGCAGAATATCAGGAGTTAGAGTATTGGCTAAAGAGAATTCACCCACATATGCTCAGTAGCGTTATAGAAAAAAACATTCCTTTAATTATCTTAAACGCCGACAATCCATCTTTTGGTGGCACCAGAATATCTTACAAAAGTTCTTCAGAAATACCTAAACTTCTTGTGTTTAGAGATGACGTTTTTTTCAATATTATAGAAATCCCAAAAGATAAATCATACATGGAAACATCTAAGGTGCTGATAAATTATTTTTTTAGCAATAATATTAAGCCGCTTTTTTTTGATATACGAAATGCCCAAATTTCTTTTATGTTGCCATCCTCGAAGAAAGTATCTGATATAATAAATAGTTTCCATAATGAATATATAATATATACCTATATTGACAGAATAGCAGTAAAAATAGTTGGGGAGAATATTAATAAGGATATGACTATAGTAAATGAAATTATGAAGATAGCGCAACGGTATGGTATAAACATTCGTTTAATATCTTATGTATCAGGGATACACTCTTGCATATTTATTATTGACAGGAAGGATGGATATATTGAATTTTTAAACGAACTGCACGATGATATTATATTAAAATGACCGAATTTACTGGAGAAAGAAGAAAATATTATAGGATAAATTGTGAACTTGACATTAGATATAAATACGTATCCCAGTTTACTGATATAAAAGAAGCGAAGTTTCAGGAGACGAAAAGCGATAATGTCTCTGTTGGGGGAATTCTATTTTGCGGTGTAATACCTGACTTTAACTACATACCTAAAATGTTTTTAAACGAAATCAGTGTTTTGATTTACATGTTTTTACCAAGGCAAACGGAAGCGTTGAAGGCGCTGAGCGTTTTGAAACATTTAGAAATACTCAATAAAGATATAAAATTATTTAGGATGGGAGTAGAATTTGTGGAGATTAGTTCAGAGCATAAGAATATTTTATCAGAGTTTATATTATCAAAAATCTGAGATAAAATATATAAAAGTAAGGTTAATAAGGGGATGTAGCTTAACAGGTAGAGCGTCGGCTTTGCAAGCCGAAGGTTGGCGGTTCGAGCCCGCTCATCTCCACCATTAAAAAATGATAATGTCTAAAACGTGAAAGTTTAAGATAAAGCATAGTAAGAGGTAAGAAATCTGGAAGAAAATAGTTCAAGTTTAATAGATAATCTTAGAGAACTGAGAAAAATACTTATAAGAATGTGTATTGTTTTTATTGTAACTTTAGTTTGCATATTTTTCCTTGAAGATAAACTTATAGATATACTACTTTATCCCTTGAAAAAACTTATGAATAGGGATTTTTCTACATTAATAGTTTTATCGCCAACGGAAGGCATATTAACTTACTTAAAGGTTGATTTGTGGTTGAGTTTATTATTGATAATTCCTTATATCATTGTAGAAATATGGTTGTTTATAAAACCTGCTCTTTATTCCAATGAAAAAAAGATATTAGGATTTATTTTATTTTCATCTATATTCCTATCATATTTAGGGATAATATGCGGATATTTTCTAATAATCCCCTATTTTTTAAAGTTTTTGATTGAATTTTTGCCGTCAGGTGTTAAGCCACAATATTCTTTGGAGAATTATGTGGTTTTCTTTTTCTCATTGAATTTAGGGTTGATAATTACTTTCCAAACTCCTTTGGTTACTTTTGGATTGATAAAATTGGGTTTATTAAGCAGAAGGTCACTTTTTAGTAAATGGAGAATGGTAATAGTTATATCTTTGATAATATCGGCGGTCATAACACCGACAACGGATCCATTAAGTCAGGTAATTTTTGCCTTACCAATAATAATTCTATATTTTTTGGGCGTTATCTTTACCTATATTATATAAAAGCCAACCTAACTTGCACGGTTGCTCATTATCGAATTAAACAAATAGCACTTGCTACCTAAAAGCGCCACATAACCATTCCCCTTGGCGAATTATTGCCTTGTTCATGACTGACAAATTGTCATATAAATTGCGCTAAACTAATAGGAATACATTTTGCCGCTTATATAAGAAAAATGAAAAAAGGGGGAAGGAGTAAAAATAAAAAGGAGGTGAGAACATGAGAATAAAAAGATGGATACCAGAAAAAGATATAGATATATTTAAAAGTTCTATAAAGAATTTCGTAGGTAGTGTTTTGGATAGCGCCTTTGATTGGGGGGATCTGGGAAGCACAGCATTTCCTCCTATTGATGTTATTGAAGAACCTGATATGTTTGTTGCAAAATTAGATTTACCTGGGTTTACAAAAGAGGATATTAAAATAACCCTTGAAGATAATATTCTTACCATCAGCGGGGAGAGAAAAAGTGAAAAAGAATACAAAGATAAAAACGTTTTAAGGGCCGAGAGATTTTATGGCTTATTTTCAAGAACAATCACATTACCAGCGGTAGTTGATGTATCCAAGATAAAAGCTGAGCACAAGAACGGTATATTAACTTTAACACTTCCAAAGAAAGAAACTGCCAAAGCACGCACAATTGAGATACAAGTAGATTAATAAAATTTTAATATTATATTACTCCTTCCCCCTAAATTCCACATCTTCTTATAAAGCCAAAAAAATAGCCATAACCCCCTCTAACGAATAATAGCACACTTCTTTTTCCCTCCACAATGGGAAGTGGGAGAGGTAAGCAGGGTTCTGTCACTCCCGCTTTCGCAGGAAGGAAGGGTTATTTGTCTGGGATGCTAATTACTTAGCATCTCAAGCGCACTCAAAAGTGCTTGCTTAAAGGTGAGGTTTAGTAGTTTCACCCTTAACGGAGAAGACCTCCGTCAGGTTTAGTTTCTGCCCCACTTTCTCTGGCTTACGCCGAAGGATTTTATCCTCCACCTTCATAATTTAAGCCCTGACTTTCCTCCCCTGAAATCCTCAGGAGCAACCCTTTTAACCTCTCCCTTATCTCAATACAAAGCATATATTATGCTAATAAATCCCTCTTGCCTACTAATGAGCAAAACATTATTACTCCGAGTAGGAACTTATAAGTTTTGAAAGCTCTTGTAAGAGATTGTTTTTTTTGTTGGTAAGTTCATCTCTTTTATTCTCATTCTCTTCATATTCAGTTATGTATTTATCTAATTTTTCTACGTGTTTCGAACGTATATTCGCTTCCTGCGGATTAGATGTATTGAGGGCATATATGTTCTCTCTGATTATTTTTAGTTGCTCGTGAAGATAGTTATTCCTTTGTGTCAATCTTTGCCTCTCCTTATCGTTTTCTGCTATTTCTTTTAAAATTTTTACAGATTCTTCTACTATCTTTTTAGCATTAGCAGAAAGTTTTGTAGAGGAGATTATGTATAAAATTCTATCAAGGTTTTGTAAATCAAAATAAATATATTCGTATTCTAATTTTCTCTCTACTACCTTGAAACTGGTTGTTGTGTTCGGTTGTATAGAAACCTTAAATCTGTATATATTTGGTAAGTCCTCCCTTATATTAGCATCGGTAGGTTCTCTAAGTTCCCAGTCACCTCTTTTCAGATGGTCAATGATTAAAGCATATGCTTTTTGCGACTTATTAAAAATCTTATATACCTTTTCATTATACGAATAATATTGGGCTACAAGCATTCCGTTTGTTAGTTTTATAGAAGTGAAGTTGGTATGGTTTGAATTCATATTTGTTTCAACACTAACGCTTTTTTCGATGCCGTAGGTAATAACTTCTTTTTCGCCTGCTTTGAGTTGGGTTTTTAAGTACCCTTCTCCCACAGTGCTTTGTCCTTCAAAAAAGGTTACAAAACCGTTGTCTAAGACATTTTTTGTATTGTTCTTAAGGTAAAAAGCATTAAATACATCTGGACTTTCAGATTCCTTGTAATATAATATTTTATCTCCGTCAACATTTTCACTTAGTATGTTTATCAAACCTGCATTGCTTCGCAAGATTGTAACTGGTTCTGTAATTTCATAACTAAAATATTCTCCCAACCCTTTTCCGCGCGATATGGATTGCAACCCTCGAGAAATAACATTACTTAAAGGTTCAGAAGGCGCTAACCCATAAGCCGCTTCGGATTCTTTATCCTGTGGTATCTCATCAGAATCAGATTTGTCGAGGGTTTGTGTTGCTTGTTTCAGTTCTCTCATAATATAATAAGACCTCCTATCTCCTCCCGCTCCTTTCACTTGCACTTGCTGTTTGGTTCTTACAATGCCAAATAAATCATCTATTGAAATTGTGGGTCTTGATGGAATTATAGTCGTATAAAGGTCAACAAGATATGAGAAGGGACCTGACCCAACCAGTGTTACTTCAACATCTTTCCAATCATCTAATGTATCATTTTCTACAATAGCAAAGGATTGTAAAAGAGCAGAAGGTTTTGCATCTAAAAATATTCTATAAGTTGTTTTCCATATAGGAGATTCAATCACATAACCTACTTTAATAGGAGATTTCTCAAATCCTTTATAATATATTGATACAGTTTTCTGGTCTGCATACTTTACAGAGTTTAAAATTGAAAGTAGTTTATTAAAGTCCTTTTTTATATTTTCATCTTCTATTGTAAATTGCAATCCATCTATTGGCACGCTTTGTATCTGATTTGTTTCTTCTTTCATTAAAACAAGTAAAGGTTCTTCCACTATACCATCTTTCACAATGGTTTTTTTAGTTTCAACACCCAATATCGTATAAGCGTGTTTTTCGCTACCTTCTATAATTTTTACTCTGACGCCTTGTAATCCTTTTAACAATCCTGTCAGTGTATTTTCTACTGGTAGAGGGATTCGTATATCTTCTAACTTCTTAGACATGGGGTCTTCTGACTGATAGTCAATGTTTTGGATAGTTCCTTTTTGCACTGGGATTGCAAAAAGGGTTTTTAAAACATCTC
Source organism: uncultured Planctomycetaceae bacterium (assembly GCA_964633175.1). GTDB lineage: Bacteria > Planctomycetota > MHYJ01 > CAZWFP01 > CAZWFP01 > CAZWFP01. The sequence goes on from CAZWFP010000007.1 coordinate 14,499, forward strand.
TCATCTGTTTGGCTCTAAACTTTAATTGCACACTTCCGTCACCATCTAAACTTGCTTCCCTTTCTATGTATGATATGCCGTTTTTATATATTACAACCTTTTTTACTGGCAACTCCTGAGAAATTAAAAACATGCTCAAAGAAATCAAGTATACTGCTACTACCATTCTTTTTACCATAACACCCTCCTAAATAAAGTTTTTAATTTTATCATCTTTACTCTTCTTTCCTATTATAATAAGATGATATATTTTTTAAAAAGGTTACACTCACAAAATTAGAGATACAAAAGGTGTTTTTTTATATACATTGATACAGGAGCAGGGAGATATTGCCAAACAGAGCGTTTACGCCAGATGAATTGGCGAATATGGGTTGAAGATATATTTATTGGTTTTATTTTCAATGGATGAATCTTCAAAGAATTATGTATTATGAATGATGAATTATGAATTTTTGATTTTATATTAGCTCTGTTGACTACTATAAAGTCAGTTAGTTTAAGAATTTTATATATTTTGTGCCATGTGGGTAATATATTCAATTCATCTTGTCCTATGATATAGAATAGTTTTGCTTTTGGAAATCTTTTTCTGAAATATTTTATAGTATAGTATGAATAGGATATGTTTTTCTTTTTGATTTCAAAGTTACTTGCAAAAAAGTTTTTCGTATTCTTGATGGCAAGTTTTACCATATTAAATCTGTGTTTACTGTCTAAAATATTGTTGTCAGGTTTGTGGGGTGGGACATTTGCAACTACAAAGAAAATCTTATGTAAATTAAATTTCTTACGTGCAAGTTTAGCAATTTTTATATGTCCTTTGTGTATAGGATTGAAAGTCCCGCCTAAAATACCTATGTTTATACGGGATTGTTGAGAAGAAAACACGTTCACGCCTTTATTATATTATTTATTTTATTACCAGTTGATATCTTTGCGGTAGAACATATTTTCAAAGTTTATTTTTGCTACTGCATTATATGCGGTTTGTCGTGCCTCTTCTTTTTTATTTCCCAATCCAACTATGTTTAGAACGCGGCCACCATTTGTAAAAAACTTATTCCCTACTTTTTTTGTTCCTGCGTGGTATACAATCACATTTTCGTTATTACTAATTTTATCTAACCCGACAATTTCATAACCAGTAGTATATTTTTCAGGGTATCCCCCAGAAACGATACAAACGCAGCAGGCATACTTTTTATAGCATTGTATTTCTGCATCTTTTAATTTTTCTTCCGTGCAGTATAGTATAATTTCCATTAGATCATTTTTTACCAGAGGGATAATACACTGGGTTTCGGGGTCTCCGAAGCGAACATTATATTCTAGCAACTTTATGTCAAAATCAGTTTTCATAAGTCCCGCGTATAATACACCAATGTAAGTTTGTTTGGTTGATTTAATAAAGGATAGTGTAGGTAGTATAATTTTTTCCGTAGTGAAAATATCATCTTCTTCAGAAAAGTCAAGAAGTGGAGAAATTGCGCCCATCCCACCTGTATTAGGTCCATTATCACCATCGAATAACCTTTTAAAATCCCTTACAGGTGGCAGATTCAATATGCTTTTATTGTCGGTTATAACCATATAAGACACTTCTTTACCTTTTAAAAATTCTTCTATAACCACTTTTTCACCTGCATTTGCCAGTTTCTTGTGTATAAATAAATCTTCTAACACCTTCTTTGCTTCTCCAATTCTTTTTGCAATAAAGGTTCCTTTCCCGCCTGCTAAACCATCTGCTTTTATTACTAATGGAAAATTTGTAGACGCAACATACTTTAATGCTCTGTCGTAAGAAGTAAATACGCTATATTTTGCGTGGGGTATACCTTTTTTTGCACACAAATCCTTAGTATATACTTTGCTACTTTCTAATTGAGCGCAATATTTATTTGGTCCAAAAACTTTTAGTTTTGGTATTGACTCTTTGCAAAATTCAACTAATCCATCTGCCAACGGTTTTTCTGGTCCTATAATTACAAGTTCTATGTTATTATCTTTTATGAACCTAGCAATCTTCGCAAAATCATCTAATGGTATTTCATTACATTCTGCTATTTCTGACATACCACCATTGCCGGGAATAGCAAAAAGTTTTTTTAGTATTGGTGATTTTTTTATTTTCCAGCAAATTGCATGTTCCCTTCCACCACCCCCTACTACGAGAACGTTCATTATTTTTGTTTCATTTTATAAAAATTTATAGTTTGATTATTATAATAAAATTTATGAAACTTAAAGAAGTAATAGCGGTTGTTAAAGGTAGATTTATCCAAAATACCAACATAGACGTTGAATTAGAAATAGTTGGTATAAACTCTCTTGAGGAAGCAACTGAAAATGAAGTATCTTTTTTCTATGATTTAAGGTATAGTGATAAATTAGCGAATTCTCGCTCTCCAAATATAGTAATTGAAGATAATAAAAATTTTCTTGATTTGTGTCTACACCACAAGAAAAATGCCATTTTGGTTGATAACGTGAAAAAAAGTGTTGCAAAGTTAGCACATATATTTAGTAGTAGGAGTATAACGGAGTGGAGCATAAGTAGTTTCGCCAATATCTCACAAAACGCTCAGATTGATAGAGAGGTTTTTATAGCCCCTTTTGTTTTTGTAGGTAACAACGTTTTTATAGGAAAACATACTAAAATTTATCCATTTACTTATATAGGGGATAATTGTAAGATTGGCAACAATTGTGTGATAGATTCTAACGTTACTATCTACGACAATGTTGAAATAGGTAATAATGTTTTAATTCATAGCGGCACTGTGATTGGAGTAGATGGCTTTAGTTTTTATAAAGATGATAGTGGGAGGAATGAAAAGATACCACATTTAGGGAAAGTGGTAATAGAGGATGATGTAGAAATATTTTCAAACTGCGCTATTGCAAAAGCGACTTTTGGCAGGACAGTGATAAAAAAAGGGGTAAAAATAGACAGTTTGGTTCACATAGCCCATAACGTTAAAATAAATGAGAATACATTAATTGCAGCACAAACCGGTATTTCAGGTAATTGTGTTATTGGTAAAAATGTTATTTTGGCAGGACAGGTAGGAATTATAGACCATATAAACATTGGTGATAATGCTATTATTACCGCGCAGTCGGGGATTGCTAAGGATGTTCCTGCTAATTCTATTTACTCCGGTAGTCCTGCTATTCCTCATTCCATCTGGAAAAGAATAAACGTTTTGATACCAAAACTACCGCAACTTATGAAAATTAATAATCAGAAACAGAATTCTTTGTAAAGATATGCATAAATTTATTGGTTTTTCAATTGTATTGCACCTGGTGGTTCTATATACTAATATCCATCAAAAAATAAAAAGTAATTTTGAAGGAATGGAAAACACTAAAAAAGCAAAAATTACCATAATAAAGGTGCATGATGTTACGACGGAGAAATTTAGTATAGACAAAATTGAACTTCTCAATAGCAGGTTATCTTACCTTAAGATGGAGCCAAAAAAAGAATTGATACTGTTAGAAAAAAATAAAGAACCTGTAATGCAAAGAACTGATATGATTGGTAATTTTCCTAAACAAACTGCTACTCTTAATGTTCCACCATCATATTTAGCACCTGTTTATTCCTCGCAGAAATTAGGTAGAGAACGTAGTAGAGATGAAACCGAGGTAAAGAAAGGCAGTAATGTTAACCTGATAACTACACGTGCTGTTTCTACCGACTCTAATCTTTATAAAATTAAGGATGATATTGGAAAAAAAGTGGGTAACGGTAAGGATTCTGAAGACAAATTTAAACAATATGTGCAATTATATCGTGATGAGGTTTTTACTATTGTTTATAGAAAATTCGAAAAGTTTACCAAGAATAAAAGATTAAATAAAAACGATACTGTAATTCTCAATGTAAGCATAAATCAGGACGGTAAGATTTTGAACATTGAGATAAAAGAAGCATCGAGGGATGAGAAGTTTAATAAGTTATGTGTTGATGTAATAAAGGAGATTGCGAAGTTTCCTCCGTTCCCGCGAGTTTTAGATGTAGAAATAATTAAATTAACAATACCGTTTAGAATAAAACTTCCATAGAGGATATAGTTATAGTAAAAAATGCATAAAGAGACATATGAAATAGCAAAACATTTTAAGTTTAATATTTTTGCCAAGGTAAAACATCATATTGCGTCTGGCTTTCTTCCAAGAGCGGTATATGGAGGCATTGACTTCTATGAATATAAAGAGTATCATCTGGGTGATGACATACGTTTTATTGATTGGAATCTCCTTGCCAGACTTGATAAAAAAATCGTTAGGACGTTCTGTAGTGACTATACTGGTTCTGTGGATATTATTATGGATATTTCTGCTTCTATGAAATTAGGTGAACCGCCAAAAAGTTATGCGTCTGAAAAGATTGCATTACTTTTGGCTGGCATTGCAAAAAACTCTAATTTCACTATTTCCATTTACACATTTTCTAATTCTAATATAAAAATATATAGAAATTATGATGAATTTCGGATGATGCTTCTAAACGGCGCTATACGTTATACTGGTTCTACTTATTTAAATGATATGATAACGTCGTACCTAGCTATAAAGAAGTCAAAATCACCTATGACAATACATCTGGCAGACATAGCATTCTTCATATCCGATTTTCATTCACAAGATGATATGAACACATTCTTTAAGACAATACCCAAAGCAGGTAAATTGATTGTATTATTAAATATCTATTCTCTTGCTGAGATAGAAAATATAAAATTAGGCAAAGTTATGTTTGAAGAACCTGAAACGGGTGTTAGAAAACAGGTTTTTGTAAGTGGATGGGCTAAAAAAACGTTTATAGATAAATACAGCAAATTTTTAGAATTTATAAAGCAAAATGCCATAAAAAACGGATTGATGGTAATTCAAATGGATTCTAAAATGTCACTGTATTCCGTTGTAAGTAACCTGTTGAGATCAAAGATAATAAAAAGAGAAAAATAATGGCATCCACTTACTTTTGAGTTCTTTCACAAGAGAATTTCTCGTTGTATGATGAAATAGGATTGGGCAAGGTGATAAATATAGAAAATAGATATTTTCTTTTGCTCATACCATTAGTTATATTGTTATTTATTTTGGATAAGAGCAAGAAAACACAGTATGTATATAAATTGTCCTTATTTAAAATACTACAAGATAGATTTTTATATACATCATTATATTTAGATAAGATATTTCTGTATTCTATACTTTTTTGTTTGATTTTGATTTTAACAGGTATTAGTGTAACAACGACTATCAAGAACGAGGCAATAATTGTTTTTAATGTGCCCTATATAAATGGCAAGGTGTTGAAGGAATCTAAGGATATATTGGAACGTTACGCAAGAGAATTCAGCGCGTTTGAGGTATATGCAAATAATCATTATATTGGGAGATATTCATTAGGAGGTCTGGAGGAAAATCTCTTTAAAAAAGATGGGATTTTTGATAATTTTTATGTAGAAACTATCGGGGTAGATAATAAATCAGGAAATGCTAAAATCTTTATGATAAAGTTCTGTGATATATCTTATATCAAGATTAATGGCAATGTGCATAATGTTTGTATAAAAGGATTAGATAATATAGGTATAATAAAAAAGGCGGCTGAGCGCATATTCTTGTTTAATTATTATGAAAGCGATAGAAAAGTTAGCGTAAAAATCGGTAATGATATAGAAGAAATATCACTCCCAGCTAGCAAGGTAACTGATATTAAAGTTGACCAGAATGTTGGTAATATCCAGATAATCAATAGCGATGAGTTTGTATCTGATAATCATTTTGTCTATGAGCCATTAAGAATATATGTATCAGACGGACTTACCTATACAACAAAGTCATTGGTTGCATTGGGATACATTTTAGTCCCATCAGAACTGTATGACTTATGTATTTATAAAACATATATACAAACTAACAGGTCGTGTAGGTATATATGGTTATTAGCGTCAGCGCGTTCTGATTTATATAATTTGACGAATTTAGAAAACAAAGGTAACTTGTTATTAAGCAATCTCAATGTGCCATCAAATTTCGACATTAATAAGGTTGTTTTTAAAAATATATTCAGAATAGATTTTAAGCGATATAATAAAATGATTGCTTTTGTTACAACTAATAAAGGCGATATAATAATGGGATTTTATGAGGTGGCAAGACAACAATATATAGTTACCGGCTTTGACTGGGAAGAAGCCAAGCAAACCGATTTTGCATATAACGTGGAATCACCTTTACCCATATTTATAGAGTCTGTTTTACGTTATATATTTCCGGAGCGTTACTCAGCAGAAAATGCTTATATAGGCGAAAAATTATTTTCCTATTATAATGGTGATTTTCCCACTATTAAATACAAAAATAAAATACTACAACCTCTATCACTTGCTTTGAATCCTGTTTTTGAATATATAGGTTTGATATTGTTTATTTTCTATATATTGTTTAGTATTATAAGATAACTGATTTATGGGTGTATCCGTAATTGTGCCTGTTTATAACGGTGCAAAATTTATTGAAAATAATTTAAGAAAACTACATAAATTTTTAAGCGATAATTATAACGAGTTTGAGATTATTGTTGTGGATGATGGAAGTAAAGATAGAACTTATGACGTTGTATCATCGCTTAATCTATCTAATATAAAAGTAATATCATATAAACCTAATAGAGGCAGAGGATTTGCGATAAGAAATGGATTTTTTGATTCTAAGTATAATATCGTAATATATACAGATTGTGACCTTCCTTATTCATTTGACACTTTAAAAAATCTTATAGACAAATTATATTCTGGGGAATGTGATCTTGGAATATGTTCAAGGATATTGCCTGAAAGCAGAGTAGAGATAAATTACAGACAAGCGCCCAATTTTTTTATAAGGTGGATTGGTGGTAGAGTTGTCAATTTGGTGGTTCGGTTATTTCTAAATATTCCCTATAAAGATACGCAAGCAGGAACGAAAGGGTTTAATAAAAATAAATTAGTTGATTTAATGAAACGATGTTTTATAAACAGATGGGCTTTTGATTGTGAGATTATTTATCTTTGCCATACTAAGGGCATAAAAATAAAAGAAATTCCTGCCTTCCAGAAATTTAGCACAGAAGAATCAACAGTAAAATTATTTGATGGATTAGAATACTTTAAAGATATATTAAGGATTTTTACCACACATAAAATTACCCATCGTTTTTAATTTGTTTATCAGTGCAAATGCTATTGCTATGGCATCTGAAACATCATAACTGTCATTTACTTCTATCTTGGAAACGTTTCTTAACATTTCTTTTACCTGATATTTGGATGCTTTACCGAACCCTACCACTGATTTTTTTACCGTGTTAGGATATAATTCAATGATAGGTATTTTATTCATAGATGCTATCAGTTTTAAACTACTAACTTTTTCTATGTATTTTTGTAAACTTTTTATATTTGTATGGTATATGGGTTTTTCATACCCTATATATTTAACTTTATTATAAATGAGTATTTTGCTAAGGACTTCAAACATTTCTGAATGGGTTAAGTAGTTTGTATTTATCTTTTGCAAATACAGTATTTGTTCTGTTTGTTCTTTTACTATTGCTATTCCTGTGTTCGTTCCTATATCAATACCGGCTACAATCATTTTTATATATTAATCGTAATTTTTTTTTAAAATTAGAGATAGGGATGTGAAATATGAAATGGGATGAATTTGTCATAACGACTTTAAGGGAATCTCCTAAAGAAGCAGAAGCAAAGAGTCATAAATTACTGCTGAGAGGTGGATATATATATAAATTATCATCTGGTATTTACCTATATACTCCATTAGGATGGAGGGTTTTGCATAAAATAATAGGGATAGTAAGGGAAGAGATGAATCGTGCGGGTGCCTTAGAAGTTCTATTAAGTGTGCTTCAACAGGATACGATATGGAAAGAATCAGGGCGGTTTTACAGTTACGGACCTGTTATGTATAAATTAAAAGACAGGAGCGATAAGACATTTGTTTTAGGTCCAACTCATGAAGAACCAATTACCATATTGGCAAAAAGCATATTAAAAAGTTATAAGGATTTACCAAAGACGTTGTATCAGATACAGGTAAAGTTCAGGGATGAGGTGCGTCCAAGATTCGGACCTATTCGTGCAAAGGAATTTATCATGAAAGATGCTTATAGTTTTGACATTGATAGAGATGGTGCTGAGAAGAGTTATCAGATTATGAGCGTAGCATATAAGAAAATTTTTGATAGATTACATCTGAACTACCTATGTGTCGAAGCAGATAGTGGTTTGATGGGTGGTAGTGAATCACAGGAATTTATATCTTTATCCGAGTATGGTGAGGATGTCGTAGTAAGGTGTTCTGGTTGTGGTTACCTTGCAAATCTTCAAGTGGCTAAAAGTGTTCCGAGTATTATTAATACTAATGACAAAAGTTCAAATATTGAATATATACATACTCCTAACGTAAAAACGTTGGAGGAGGTATGTAACTTTTTGAAGGTTAAATCAGAAGAAATCATTAAGACGCTTATATTTACTGATGACAAAGGAGATTTATTCGTTTTTTGTGTGCGTGGCGACTACGAGTTAAACCAGGTAAAAGCAGTATCTGTTACTAAGTCAAATGAGTTAAAACCTGCAAGTTTTGAGATTATAGAAAAACTAACAGGGGCAGAGGCAGGTTTTAGCGGTCCTTATGGATTGCCTATAAAAATCTTTGTTGATAAAAATATCATAGATGATAAGTTTTATATTGCAGGTGCTAATAGAACCAATTACCATATAAAGAACCTAAATATAAAGCGGGATGTGAAAGATTATGAAGTTTGCGATTTGGTTGTAGCAAAAAGCGGTGATTTATGCGTAAAATGCAACTCAAAATTAGAATTTTTGCGTGGAATAGAGATAGGGCACATTTTTAAACTTGGAACAAAATATACAGAGGTATTCAAGTTTAAAATAACAGACAAACAAGGGAAATTGATGGATGTAATAATGGGATGTTATGGTATCGGTGTTTCCCGTCTTATGAGTGCTGTTTTAGAGTGCACATCCACTGATAATTTCGTTATATGGCCTGTGGAAATTGCCCCATTCACAATAGAGATAATAACGGTAAATATGAATGATAAAAAATTGGCTGATTTTTCTGAGAAACTTCATGACGAATTAAAAGATAAGGGTTATGATGTTTTATGGGATAATAGAGCTGAAAGCGCTGGTGTCAAGTTTAACGACGCAGATTTTATAGGTGCTCCCTTAAATATAATTACAGGAAAGAGTTATAAAGATGAACACAAAATAGAAGTAAAAGACAGATTGAACAAAAAATATTTCTTTCTTAAAGAATCTGAATTACTTGAATATATAGAGAATTTTTTTAAGTAGCTTTTTATCTTATATCAAGGATTTATTATTTGATCGACAAATTGTTTTAGAGAACCAAACTTATTGAGGAAGTGTTTTTGTAAATTTAAATGCGTGATATTGTTTTTTGATTGGATAAAGTTCAATAGTTCAGTAGCAAAATCTTGGGGGCTTTTTGATTTGGATAGGCGGCAACTCGGCACATTGCGTAATATTTCTGGTATTGCTCCCACCGGCGTCGCTATAATTGGTATATTTGTATACAACGCCTCCAATATGACTAATCCAAACCCTTCCAGTTTTTGCGAGGGCATTAGGAAACAATCACTTGCAAAGAAATATTTTATAAGTATTTTTCTGTCTAAAAAACCTGTGAATCGAACCATATTATGTATATCTTTTTCTATAGAAAGGTTTTTGTAGAAGTTTAAGTGAGTTCCTCCGCCTGCTATAATAAATAGACAGTCGTGTAGTTTGTCTTTTGTTAAATTTATTGCATTTAAAAGTAATGATATGCCTGTTCTGGGTATCATAGAGCGGGCAGTAAAAAATATCGTTTTATCTGGTGGTATGTTCAATTCTTTTCTTATTGTGTATTTATCAACCATTAATCCAAATTCTGTTGTATCAATTGATGGATAGATTACTTGTATTGTGGATTTTGTTCTAAATAACTTCAAGCATATTTTTTTCATGTAATTACTTAATGTTATAATATTTTTCGTATGGTTATATACAAACTTTTCTATGTAGAACCTGATAAACTGTCCAGAAAAGGTTTGCAGCTTTGAGTTTTGGCTTTCTGCTCGGTATTTATACTCAAAACACCATGGCGAATGGAATATTATTCTTTTTTTTCTATCAGGTATGAACAACGTGAAAAAATATGTAATAGGGTGATTCAATAAAACTATCTTAAACCTTTTGAATGTCAATAATAAGTTCAGCAAAGGCAAATATAGTAAAATTAGAAGTGTAGATATATATTTGTTAGAAGAGTGAGGAATATAAATATGTTCTCTGCATAATTTTTTCATAAAACTTTTACTATTGGTTCTTGCTATAAGAAATAACGATATATCTTTATTTTCTTTAAGTCCTTTTATAAGATTATAGAAATAAATTTCCGCCCCACCGAATTGCGCAGGTTCAAATGCATCCGTTATTAATAAGATTTTAAAATACGCTTTGTTCTTCAAGAACTTTTGATTTGTCCTTTTGTTTGTTGAGGATGTTCAATATGCTTATCTGTATTCCTGCCAGCATAAAATATAATTCTGCTACTCTGATAACGGTAAAGCTTACTGCGCCTATTGAATGAACGATAATAGCGACTGTTGCGGCGAAAAAGCCAATTGTATATCCATATAAAATATTATCATCGACTTGCATATTTAGGGATTTTATAGCTGTTTTTATAAACCCGATTAATAACCACATAAATACCAAAAGTCCTAATATGCCCTTATCTACAAGAATTTTTACATATTCATTGTCTATGGTTCGTGTGGTAAATCCTGCTCCATTTCCAAGTAGTGGTGACTCAAAAAAATATCTTATATAGACATTCCACCCCGATACCCTTGCTTCCCAAGATGACGGCGGTTTGTCAGTAAATATGTATAATATGCTGGAACTTCTTTCAAAAAATGCTGTGTTTTCCAATGATAGCGCAATTGCAAAAAATAACACTACCCATAACAGTATTTTTTTTGCTTTGAATAGTCCGATGACAATAATCCCAGTAAGGTAGGAAACGTATGATGTTCTTGATAAGGTATACACTAAAGGATAAAATACAGAACCTCCTACTCCTAATAATAAGACCCATAATAGAGGATCAGATATAGCGGATAATAAACCAGTTATTATACATAGAGATAGTGAGTAATATCCTCCTTGCACGTTAGGACCTTCCCCAGGTGGCCCATAGATATAGGGGGTACCTTGCCTGGATATTATACCTGTGACACCTCCTATAAAAAATGATATTACTAGAACTAAGATACATTGTTTTATATCTTTGACTTCTTCAAACGAATTAGCGAATACCACTAATATTGTGTAGTATTGAACAAGTTTCCCTATTTCATAAAAACCAGTATCTATTTTTTGTAAGTTTCCTGTTCCTATGTTGATTAAATAGGATATGATGGAAATGGCTAAAAATGTTATCATAGGAGCAGTTAATCCTGTCTTTGAGAATTCTTTTTTCTGCTTCAGAAAATATGTAAACCATGAAATCATCATTACAGGGAAGATAAGGTCTTCTAATCTAAAATTAGGCGTATCCATAACTATTAATTCGGGGGAAGTAGCTATACTTATAGCAAAAGCATATAATCCTATCTTATAGTTTATAAGAGATAGTATTAGAACTAAGAATGTTATTGCTAATCCTACTTGGTATGATTGTTCATCTGGCTTTACATAATTAAAAAGGAAGTATGCAAATAATACAAAGAACAGTACTATTATTAAAAAACTTAAAACAACTACGAACCTATCTACCATATAAAAACAGTGATATAAAATGAACAATTAATAATGAATAGTGAAGAATAAAGAATAGTAAAAAGCAGCGAGCATAATAACCTTGTTTTTTGGCTACGATTCGCATGCTATTCATCCAAGATTTAAGGAAAGTTCCATATTTTATGTAAATACTGATTTACATTCAATGTCTAATGATGAGAACATATTTCTTTTTGCATAAAAATACCCTAACGTTGCAACCATAGCACCGTTATCTACGCAGTATTTTGGTGAAGGTATGAAAATTTTAACACCTTTTTTTTCTAACTCTTTTACTTTTTTTCTCAACACTGAATTTGATGCTACTCCACCTGCAACTACTACATTATTAAAATCGTATTTTTTAATAAAATCATCTATTTTTTCAAGTATTATATCGGTTATTATTTCCTGGACTGTGTATGCAATATTTATGATATCAGTATTATTTATAACTTTTGGGTTTTGCAGATTTTGCCCTTTTATATAATATAAGACCGCTGTTTTCAGTCCACTGAAACTTACGTTACTATTCCATTTATTGTGCCAATTGAAATTCAAGTTCACTGTGTTTTTTACTGGTGCTTCTATGACGATTTTGTCTAATATTGGTCCGCCTGGATATCCTAGATTCAACATTTTTGCAACCTTATCAAAGCATTCTCCAGCCGCATCATCGTATGTTCTTCCCAATACTTTATATGTAACTTCGTCTTTTACGTCAAAAAATATAGTGTGCCCACCTGAAACAAGAACACCCAAATATGGATATTCAAGGTTATTTTCTATATGAGCCGCGGATAGATGTGCATATAAATGATTTAAACCGATTAGCGGTTTATCATATATCATACATAAGGTTTTTGCAAATGAAAGACCGAGCAATAAAGAACCTATAAGACCAGGTTCGGTTGATACAGCAATTGCATCTACATCTTTAATTTTTAATGAGGAGTTTTTTTCTATTAGTTCTAATAATACAAATAATGACTTATAGTGTTCTCTTGATGCTATTTCAGGGACGACCCCACCAAAAACATTATGTTTTGCAATCTGACTGATTAGTTCGTTGAAATGGACTTTTTTACCGTTTTCAACTATTGCAATTGATGTCTCATCGCAGGTCGTTTCTATTCCTAATACTAGCATTTTCTATATGTTCCTAATAAATATTCTATGGCGAATCCAATATAATAACTTAGCAAAATACCTAAATTTATACATTTGAACTCTATGCAATTTGTAATAACATTTATAATACTTCTAAATATTCTGAGGATAAAAATGGTATGCTTAGGTATATATCCTTCATTGTACCCCGTATCCACATCGTAAATTCTATCTGGAAAAAACTTTTTTGCAAATGCGGACCCTTTGCCGTTTCTAAAGTACATTTTGAACAATCCAAAAACCGTTGTAGGTATCAGATGATATACCCATGTGTTTTTTACAATTACTACTTTATATCCGCTTTTCCTTACCTTGTATCTTAAAACAGGGTCTAATCCTCTTATCAAATCTTCATCTTCCCCGCCTATTTTAAAGAATAGTTCTTTTGTTATAGCAAGGCAAGGGTGTTGAACCATATCAGATTCTATATCTTTTTCCTGAGTAGGAAAGAACCTTCTTGGTATTTGTTTGTAGGCGAGTTTTTCAAAAATACTACAGTTTGTAGGTATTTCGCAGGCGGCTCCTACTAATCCATAATCATTATGCGTTTTTAAGGCAGTATAGAGATTTTTTATAACTTCGTTATTGCCCAGTTTTGTATCGTCGTCCATTGTAACTAAAACTTCTCCACGGGCTGCTTTTGCACCAGTGTTTATTGCTCTTCCTTGCCTATTATCACCTACAACAAAGATAACTTCTATTTCTTTAAAAGTTTGACTTTCTATATCTTTTATTAGTTTTTCTATGTTGTCCTTTCTCTGGTCAAAATATAGTGAAGGTATTATTACTGACACAAGAGGATTTGGGGAGTATTGTTTTACTATAATATCAGCCAAAGGTATTAAAACTATTACAAATTTACCTTTTCTCCATCAGAGTGAGAAAGTTTATTGATTCTGTATATTGTCTGTCAGATTTATATAAAATTTAATTTGTTAGATGCTAATAAGGCGATCGGAACTCTGAAGGGTGAACAACTTACGTAGTCAAAACCGGCTTTTTTGCAAAATTCAATACTTTTAGGTTCTCCACCATGTTCCCCACAAATTCCAACTTTTAGTTTGGGATTTACCGCTCTTGCTGTTTTCACCGCTTGTATTATGATTCTACCTAAAACGTCAGTATCTATGGTTTCGAAAGGGTCAAAGCTGTAGATTCCTAATTCTCTATATTTCTCAATGATACTAAACGTATCATCTCTTGAAAATCCAAAAAACATCTGAGTTAAATCATTTGTCCCAAATGAAAAGAAATCCACATATTCTGCAAGTTTATCAGAGATAAATAATGCTCTCGGTGTTTCTATCATTGTTCCTATCTTTAGGTTTATGCTTTTTTTCTCTCTTTCTTTTATATTGTTGTAGACGTCCAATATTATCTGCTTTTGGTCCAGTAATTCATTTACGTCGTTTACTAATGGTATCATAATTTCTAAATTAACCTTTATGCCTTCTTTTTGGACTTCATAAGCTGCTTCGATTACTGCTCGTATCTGGACTTGTGTAATTTCAGGATGGGTTATACCCAATCTACAGCCTCTATGTCCTAACATCGGATTAAATTCTTTCATTAATTTACCTTTTGAAAGTAGGAGTTCTAAAAATTCAATATCATCTGTTCTTCCCTTATTCCTTAATTCTTCTAATTGTTTTTCAATAGTATGTGGCTCTGGCAGAAATTCGTGTAGTGGAGGATCTAACGTTCTTATTGTAACTGGCAATCCTCGCAGTGCTTTAAATATACCTTTGAAGTCGCTTTTTTGAAATTCGAATATCTTTTCAAGGGAGGAGTCAAGTTCTTTTTTATCTCTGGCGACAATCATTTTTTGAACGTATGGAATTCTTTCCTTTTGAAAGAACATATGTTCGGTTCTGCATAACCCTATACCACTTGCTCCAAATTTTACGCCTATTGTAGCATCCTGTGGCGTATCGGCATTCATTCTGACGTCTATGGTTTTATGTTTTTTCAGTATGCTAATAAGTTTCATAAAATTTTTATACAGTCCGCTTGTTTCTTCTTCTTTTTGTTCGTTCTTAATAACTCTAAGTATTTCACTTGGGACTGTTTTTAATGTTCCAAGGTAAACATTACCTGATGAGCCATCAATGGATATAAAATCGCCTTCTTTTAAAAGAGTTGAATTAATTTTTATGGCGTTATTGTCAAAGTCAAAGCAAATATTTTCACATCCTACAACTGCTGGTTTTCCCATATGTCTGGATACTACTGCTGCGTGGCTTGTAAGGCCGCCTTTTTGAGTTAGTATACCGCAAGCCATACTCATAGCATGGACATCGTCTGGATTTGTTTCTGGGCGAACGAGAATAATGTTTTGTCCTTCTTTTGCAAGCGCAATCGCTTTTTTGGGGTCAAAAATAATCTTGCCACAAGCAGCACCATTTGATGCGTTTAGTCCTTTTGTAAGTAAAGTTGCATTTTTTATCGATTCCGGCGCAAAACTATCAGCCAAAAGCTGCGGTATGTGCTGATAATCTATCCTTTTGCAAATTTCTTTTTCCTGGATTATTTTTTCCCTTACAAGTTGCAGTGCTATGTTTAATGCCGCAATACCAGTTCTTTTACCACTTCTGGTCTGCAATAAATATAACTTCCCTCTTTCTACCGTAAATTCAAAATCCTGAATATCTTTAAAATGTTTTTCTAATAGGATAACTGATTTTTTTAGTTGTTTGAAAACCGCTCTATTTTCTTTTTCCAAAATAGATAATGGTTTAGGTGTTCTAAACCCACCTACTACATCTTCTCCTTGGGCATTAGGAAGGTATTCGCCAAATAATTCTTTCTCTCCGGTAGAAGGATTTCTTGTAAAACCTACTCCTGTACCACTATCTTCACCAAAATTGCCAAAAACCATTGTTTGAATATTAACTGCCGTTCCGACGTCATCTGGAATCTTATTCAGTTTCCTGTAAATTTTCGCTCTTTCACTATTCCATGACTTAAAGACCGCCTCTATGGCTATAAATAGTTGCTCAAACACATCTTGAGGAAATTCTCTATTAGTATTAGTTTTTATTATTTCTTTGTATTCTTCTATAAGTTCAGACAATCCTTCTTCCGACAGGGTTGATTCATCGGCTTTAGCAATTGTGGAGGTGGTGGTGTTTGTTTCATATGAACATTGTGCAGAGAATGTAGATTTTGCGGCATTTTCTTTTCTGAGTAATTCCTGTAATTTTCCCTCAAATAAATTTCTTTTTATACCGAGAGCGATTGAGCCGAACATATGCAATAATCTTCTATATGAATCCAGAGCAAATCTTTTATTATTAGATTGCTTTGCTAATCCGTTGACCGTGAGGTCATTCAGTCCCACGTTTAATATAGTATCCATCATACCTGGCATAGAATATTTTGAACCTGAACGAACAGAGAGTAAAAGAGGGTTGACCGAAGCACCAAATTTTTTGCGTGTTTCTTTTTCAAGGGTTTTTATGGCATCAGTTACTAACTTTTTTAACTGCTGACCAAGTTGCTGTTTATTTCGATAGAATTCTATGCATTGCCTTGAAGAAATTGTAAAGCCAGGAGGAACAGGTAATTCGAAACGACACATTTGGGCAAGCCCCGCTCCCTTGCTACCTAAAACATCTATAAGTTCATAACTACCATCCGTTTTTTTCGGACCCAAGAAAAAATAAATTATTCTATCCTTCATTTTTTCACTCCTTTTTAATCATAACCCCTTTTCCTTAGATTGTCGTAAAACAGGTCAATATTATATCTTTTTTTTATCTCCTCTAAAAGCGTTATATAAAAATCAAAGTCAAAATCCAGCGTTAATCTTCTTTCTTTTTTCACCTTCCCTGTTTTTTCGTCAATGTATTCCATATATTCAGTATTAAAAAACAAAGGTATTTTTGCCTGTTTGTAAATTATTATACAAGTTAAACTGAGTTCGTTATTGTCTTTATTACATTTCACACCCGTGCGAGTGTTTTTAAGATTGTAGGATAATCTTATAAACGGAAATGTTTTTGCGAAGGTAGAAAATGTATATAAATCATATTTTGCAATACTTTTTTTATTGAGAATATGATAAAGACATACGCTTTGATTATTTAGAACCCAGTTAAATATAGTGTCAACTAAAACTGCATCTTGATGGTTAGATGGGATATTTAGTTTGCCACACTTTATCTTTTTATTACAGGAAGTAAATATTAAAAGATACGTAAAAAACCATCCAATATATAGTGTTTTATATATTTGTCTTTTGAGAATGATTATTTTTCTATAACTATTTCTGTACCTTCTAAAAGAAAGTTAAATAATTCTTCAACGTCGTTATTCAACATTCTGACACAACCATTTGTAACATATTGTCCTATTGTTTCAGGTTGAGTTGTTCCGTGTATTCCATAATTATTGAAAGGTTCGTTGAATCCAAGCCATCTTGTCCCTAATATATTTTCAGGGGCACCATAAGGAATGCCTTTCCATGCAGGGTGAATCAATCTGCTCACTATTTTAAATGTTCCTTCAGGAGTTGGAGAAGTATCAGGGTTGCCCGTTGAGACTGGATATACTTTTACTATGTCTTCTCCCCATAGAAGATATAGTTTATTGGTAGATTTTTTCACAATGGCTTTAAATTTTTTGTCACCAGTAGTTTCTATTAATTTTAACTCCTTGCCTGGATATATAAGATCACTAGTCAGGTTGTTGATTATCTTTATAAGCTCAGGTGTCATAGAAAATTTTTTACCTATTTTGGATAAAGTATCGCCTTTTGCGACGGTATATGTAAAACTGTCAGGATATATATGCGCAGAGAATATAATCTTTTTGTTCAGTTCCTCTAATTTTTTTATCAAATTTCTCTGTTCCTGCTCATTTGCCACAAAATATGCTTTTGAATACAATCGTCTTGCAGAATATTCATCTTTACGAGCGTAAAAATAATCGCCCGCTTCTATCAATAGTTTTTTATCAAAACATTTAAAGTTTTTCTGGGCAAATACATATTCTTTTATTAATTCATATTCTATATTCTGTCTATTTTTTTCTACAAGCGTGCAAAATAATAGCTCTTCATTGGTTGCTACTATTTCATCTGATTTGTGTTTTTTTATAATTTCAGTCAAAGTGCTTGCTTCCTTAGCGCTATCTTTAAGGTTTCTATAGCAAATTGCTTTTACTATAAGTTTTTCTACCTCTTTTAGTTTTGTGTCTGAGCATTTATTACTATCTAATTCCTCTATAAGATTTGAATATTCGCCATTACTTAAGAGTTTTAAACAATCTTTCCCTAAGTTCCCTAAGTTTATAAAATTATATGGTTTTATAACATCTGTTGCAGGTGCAGTTGTCTTTTCTTCTACGATAGTTTTAACCGTTGAGGTGGTTGACGATGGATTGACTTTATTATCTATGCTGTTGTTCTTATCCTTCCCAATGAAGACAATGATGAGAATGTTCACAATAACTAAAACAAAGATTAACATTATCCATCTCATCTTATATTATTCTCCTTGCACCTTCTATCATAAGTAATATAAATGACATAATAAACCATATTATACTTTTATTATCGTAATTTATTTTTGACTTTGATTCGCTATGCTGTGGGAATTCAACCGTGTTTGCATTGTGGTAAAACTGTATAGATTGGGGTTTAGTAAAGAATATTTCATTGTGATACCTAAAATTGCTATCTAAAGAAATTTTCCTTTTTTCGCCGCAGATATCCAATTCCATATCTGTATCTTGTATATCCATTCCTGTAACTGAACCACTTTCATAAATCCCATTAGATTTTTCAAACAAGTATATTACTTTGTTTTTGGTTTTCAGTTTTATGATATGACAATTCCCAACCGTGTTAAATTCGTTTAAGTGTATCCTAATTCTGTCATTAAAATAATAAGGGTGTATGGATAAATCTTTTTTTTGTGCTATGACCCCAAATACAGGAGATAATATTTCTTTAATGCTGAGGTTATTTTTAATAAAATAATTAATATCTTTCAAGATCACGAAGTTTATGTAATTATTCTTCAAGGAATAGGAGAGAAACGGTTTTTGATGAGTATAAAGGATGTTTATACTTCTATCTTTTAGTTTTGTATTTAGTAAATTGTTTATGCTAAATAAATAACGTTCAGATTCCCTGGCATATATTTTTACAAAATCATTGACGCAGGTTGTTTTATCAGTCCCCTTTAATGTTTGTTTATATCGGCGGATCATACGGATGTTCGCAAAATTGAAAATTTTTTGTTTGAATTTCCTGAAAACTTTATATAACCTGCTTTTCTTCTCTCCTAATAAAAAAAGAAATAATTTACCATTTTTTTTCTTTATGTTACCAATCACCTGTTCTAATTTATTAATCTTGTCTTTTACTACTGTGTCTGAAAATATATAGATATAATCATCGCTTTTAACCTGCTCGTATATTTCTTCTAAAACCGGAGCAATAAAGGTATTACCGAAGAATTGTATGTTTAATAACTTTGCCTTTAATTCTTCTATATTTAAAAAGGGTATTTCTTTGTATTTATCGTTAAATAAATAAATATGAGGGTTTGCGAATTCAGATTGTTTTTTTAATAATTCAATAATCCCGTTTAATATAGTGGCGCTATTCATATTAAATTTGCCGCTTTCCTCTATAATATTCATACTTCCTGAAATATCTATTAAAAAAAATATCCGTCTTTGTTTGTTACATACGAGCATTATTGGCAGAAATTTTTCTATCTTTTTATACGTTGCTATGTCGTTTAATACGAAAGTGTCAAGAAATATAACCAGATGTTTCGTATTGTTATATCGCTTTATAAGATTAAGCGCTTTTTTTAAATCACGGCTATCAATAATCAGGATTTCTGATTTTTCTAATAGCGAATTTTCTATCTGTTCTTTATTTTGCTCAAAAACAATGTTTGCATATTTACTTTCAATGTGCGTTGGAATTTTATCAATAAATGCAAATTTATGAATAATTACGTTATTAAGTATATATTTATCATTATTTGATACGTCTGTGACTTTTATTTTCATAGATTTAAAAGGAGATTTTACTTGTATGCTGAAAGGGATATACTCATACCTGTTTTCCCAAACCTTCTTATAATATCTTTTTACTTTACTGGCATAGTGAATCGTTACTTCTACTATGTCATTAACTTTTGATATAACCTGAATAACGCCACGTATCTTTATTTTATTCACAACGACATTTGGTATCTGCCAGGATACGATTTTCAAGGTGTCAAAGGCAGAATTATCTAATCGAACAAATCTAATGTTTGAGGTTGTATTGGTAAAATTGTAGTCAAGTTTTAAATCAGATATTACAACTATATTGTTGAAAACTGAGCCACTATTTAGCACATTATTCAGATTAGAGCAGGTAGCATTGTTTATTTTAGGTATGTAAAAACTTTCATCACCGTAACTGAAGGTTTGCGATTGATTAAAGTCACAGCCGAATGAAATAATATTAAAATAATCTACTTTGTTCTGTTCTATATCTTCTTTTATCCATCCATGTATTATCTGGTCAGAAATGAAAAGTGAACTCAATGACCTGTCTACAATATAGGATACGTTGACCTTCCCCTTGTTGAATATATATATATTCAATATACCACAAATGAAAGATATAAACGATAAGAAAATGAAAACGTTTGCTTTAAGTTTCATATTATAAGCATAGTATATTATTATATGTTTTTATATATTTTGTATCAATAGTTGCCGTTTAGAAATTACCACACTTTCAAATTCCCCTTTTGTAGTTTACCTTCCATCCTTCATTCTTCATTTATTTCGAATTAGCGCGTTTAGAGCCCAACGCATTAAAGTAGCACAGGCATTCTTGCCTGTGAAAGACAAAGATACACAGACAGGAATGTCTGTGCTACTTAAACTTTCAAACCTTAAACTTTTGACCTTTGACTTTTTAAGGTATTCCCTCTTTGTGGTAATTTCTGGTTGCCGTTTGGCAAACTTTGTGAACTGATACAAATCATTGACTTTACCAGAAACTTTTTTAAACTTTTTAAAGGTGAGAGATGAGAAAAAAAGTAGGACATAGGCAAAAAAAACATAATCAATTATTGCTAGTAAGAGAAAGTTTATCTTCAACTTTTACTTATCAACCAGATAGTGATAGAGTTGATTGGAGAAAAGAAGTTATTATTAACCAAGATATGTTTTTAGATGTTTTGTCAAAAATAGAAGCGATAAATGAGAGCATAAAACTAAAATTGGAAACTAATAAAATTATTGGGATTATCCAGAATCCAAGGAAAGATAATATCGGCATACTAAATATTTCATCCAACGGTGAAACTGCAAAAATTAAAAAAGATATTTTATTAGAAGACCTAACACAAATAGCAAATGCTCAAACTCTGGAAAGAGCAAAATATTATATTGCTCGGTTGAAAAAAGGATTAACAGAAATCAAAAATAGCAAGATAAATGATTTGAATCTTAATCGCTGGAAAGAATACGATGATATACTGACGGAAAGTTTATGGATTTTTGATAAAAGAGACAATTCTGGCGCACATAAGGCAGGTTATTGGGGGAACTTTATTCCACAAATTCCAAATCAACTCTTAAGAAGATATACAAAACAAGGTGAGTGGGTTTTGGATGCTTTTGTAGGAAGTGGAACAACTTTGATTGAATGTAAAAGATTGGGAAGAAATGGGATAGGTGTTGAGTTAATACCTGAAGTAGTAAAATTAGCAAACAAAAATATAGCAAATGAGAAAAACAATTTTAACGTCAAAACAGAAGTGATAAATGCAGATAGCACAGAGTTGGACTTTAGAAAAGAACTGGAAACAAGAGGAATAAAATCTATCCAATTTTTAATAATGCATCCTCCATATTGGAATATTATAAAATTTAGTAATGATAATAAGGATTTATCGAATGCGAAAACCTTAGAAGAATTTTTGAATTTATTTGGCAAGGTTATTGATAACACTTATGATGTTCTTGATAAAAACAGATATTTAGCAGTCGTTATTGGAGATAAATATTCAAAAGGCGAGTGGATACCTTTGGGATTTTATACTATGAATGAGGTTTTGAGGAGAGGATACATGTTAAAATCTATAATAGTTAAAAATTTTGAAGAAACAAAGGGCAAAATGAATCAAAAAGAACTCTGGAGATATAGGGCATTAGCTGGTGGCTTTTATATCTTCAAACACGAATACATCCTTTTGTTCAAGAAGGTAGAAAAATGACTACACATGTTTTTATAGTAGATACGAATACATTTAGATATCACGTAGAGTATTTATTTGCTGGAACAGGAGCAAAAGATACTTATGTCGATTTCAATAATAGTTATACAACATCCTTAAACCATGCTACTGAAAACAATCTTGTTAGAATGATATCAGATTCGCAAAGAGTTAGAAAAGGTGATTTTGTTGTTTTTTATTTACAACAGAATTACTCAGAAAATGTGTATGAAGGGAAATTCTACGGAATATTTAAAATTAAAGAAGATCTGTCGTTTT
>CAZWFP010000007.1:37198-49954 GCA_964633175.1 uncultured Planctomycetaceae bacterium
ATCAACTACAGAGATATGTAGATTGGCTTGAACAGTACTATCTACCCAATAGACCAAGTGACATCCAACCCGTTTTAGTTGCTAAAAAAATATGCGATAAAAATTCAGATAATTATTATGAAATTACACAAAGTTTTAGACAATTTAACAAGAAAAATAACCGTTGTATACCACTGAAATATATTGAATACGAATTGGAAGATGGTGATCTTAAGTTCCAAGTGGTAGAATATTAATACACTAGAGGAATTGGTTTTCGAGTGTTTACCTTTGTTATTACGATCTGCAAAAAGCAGTCGGTAAAAGGAGCTATCTCGCTCTCCCCTGTCTTATGGGTGGTATATATCCGGCCCTTGAAAACCAATTTTCTTCAAGTATAATATACATATATAATAATAGTATGTATAAGTATGTAAATAATTTTAAGGTTTAAGATGTGAATGGTCAAAAGCTATGGTTACAGTTGGAAGAGGAGCGCAAGTAAATCCTCAGAATAGGTTTGCCAGAATAAATGTTGAAGTTGAATACGACAACTTGGAAGATGATGAATTAAATATAAAATCAAAGACCATATATTTAAAAGATTCATCGCGTTCTGTAATTTCTTACAGTGATAGTCCTGACCTTGGTCATTGCGCAAGTCTAAATCCTTATAGGGGTTGTGAACATGGATGTGCATATTGCTACGCAAGACCTACACATGAATATTTGGGATTTTCGTCAGGATTGGACTTTGAGTCCAAAATAATTGTAAAGGAGGATGCTCCACTACTTTTAGAACAGGAACTTCTATCAACTAAATACAAACCGCAGGTTTTAAAGTTAAGTGGTGTAACAGATCCTTATCAACCGGTAGAGAAACAATTGCAAATTACCAGAAAGTGCTTGCAAGTGCTGCTAAAATTTCGTAACCCCGTAGTTATTATTACTAAAAACTATCTGGTCACGCGTGACATTGACATTTTATCAGAACTTGCAAAGTGTAACTGTTGTCAGGTCTACATCACGATAACAACTTTGGACAACAAATTACGTTCAAAAATGGAGCCAAGAACTTCATCAATTGAGAAAAGGTTAGAAGCAATAAAAAAACTTTCTCATACTAATATACCTGTTGGTGTGATGATTGCTCCTGTAATTCCTGCGCTCAATGATGTGGAAATCCCCAAAATCTTAGAAATTGCTGCTAAATCAGGCGCAATATCAGCTTCATATACCTTATTGAGATTACCTTATGCCGTAAAAGATATATTTATAAACTGGCTGGAAAATTTTTATCCTTTGAAAAAAGATAAAGTATTAAATAGAATAAAAGAAATAAAAGGAGGAGTACTGAACAACAGTGAATTTTTCAAAAGATTCGAAGGTTATGGTCCTTACGCAGAACATATAGATAATATTTTTACTTTATATACAAAAAGATATAAATTAAACGAAAATTACCCAGAACTTACCACTTCTTTTTTCATCAGATGATTTAATCAAAGAATCCCTCTCCCTTGCAGATGGTATATGGACCGTCGATAGAAAGGTATTTCTACAAGATTTCAGGAAAATCAAAAACGGTGATTTCGCTATTCTATGTGATTAATAATTGATAATTATTGAGAAAAGAACTGTTATTCATTTTTTATCACATCTAAAATTCTATTTATTTTTGGTATATTTTTTGTCGCTTCTCTAATAATTTCAAATTTTCTTATTACAGCACTTATTGTTTTATCATCTTTTGTTACGTGCTTAAATGTCATATCTTTAACAAACGATTCTATAGATTCTATTGCGTCAATAATATCCTGGACAAAAAGTTTATAATGTTTCAAACTGCCATTAAATAGAAAGTTTTTTGCCCTTATCTATTGCTTCTTCAATTGACCCTACCATATAAAATGCCTGTTCTGGTAGGTTGTCATGTTTTCCTTCTATGATTTCTTTGAATCCTTTAACCGTGTCCTTTATTGAAACGTATTTACCGGGTGTTCCTGTAAATGCTTCTGCAACGTGAAAAGGTTGTGATAGAAATCTTTGAATCCTTCTTGCTCTTGCAACGATGAGTTTGTCTTCTGGTGAAAGTTCTTCCATACCCAATATTGCTATAATGTCCTGTAAATCCTGGTATCTCTGTAAAATTTTCTGGATTTCTCTTGCCACGAAGTAGTGTTCTTCACCGACGACTCTGGGGTCTAAAAATCTAGAGCCACTTCTTAAAGGGTCAACTGCGGGATAAATTCCGAGTTCTGCAATTTTCCTTGATAATTCTATTGTAGCATCAAGATGTGCGAAAGTAGTAGCAGGAGCAGGGTCAGTTATATCGTCTGCTGGGACATATATTGCTTGAACAGATGTTATAGACCCTTTCCGTGTAGAGGTTATTCTTTCCTGTAACGCTGCCATTTCTTGAGCGAGAGTAGGTTGATAACCAACAGCAGAAGGCATTCTACCTAAAAGAGCGCTTACTTCTGAACCTGCCTGGACGAATCTAAATATATTATCTATGAACAACAAGACGTCCTGTGCTTCTTCATCTCTGAAATATTCGGCGAAGGTTACACCGGTTAATCCCACTCTTAGTCGTGCCCCCGGAGGTTCATTCATCTGTCCGAATACCATTACTGTTTTTGACAGAACGCCGGACTCTTTCATTTCCAGCCATAAATCATTTCCTTCACGGGTTCTTTCACCCACACCTGCAAAAACAGAAAATCCACCATGTTCCATCGCAACATTTCTTATTAACTCCTGAACTAAAACAGTTTTACCTACACCCGCTCCACCAAATAATCCGATTTTCCCACCTTTCGGAAATGGCGCTAAAAGGTCTATTACTTTCAGCCCTGTTTCTAGAACCTGTGGTTTTGTTTCCTGCTCTTCAAGTGGAGGAGGCGTTCTATGTATAGGAAAATACTTTTGCGCTTTTATATCGCCCCTTTCATCTATTGGTTCACCTAAAAGATTCATAACCCTTCCGAGCGTTTCTCTTCCCACAGGAACTTTTATTGGTTCACCTGTGTCAATAACTTCCATTCCTCTTTGTAAGCCGTCCGTGCTGTCTAATGCCACGGCTCTAATAGTATTATTTCCCAAATGCTGGGCAACTTCGCAGGTTAAATTTATGTTTTTTTCGGGATAAGTTATTTTGAGAGCGTTATAGATTTTCGGTAGTTCTATATCTTCAAATCTTATATCAACTACAGGACCTATAACCTGCACTATATATCCTTTTTTCACAATCGCGAATTATAAAATCATTTGAATAAATTCAACCTTGCTACATCAAAAATTGTAACGGCTCTGGGGTCCCTCCTTAAGTTATGACAAGTTACGAACACCCCCCACCTTGTAACAACCTTTAGAGATTGAACTCCCTTTTATTATGGTCCTGGGAAGTATCGTTATTGCCTCAAATCCAGTGGTTGTTACTCACCGCTATCCATACGAATATAAGGGTTAATTTTATCTGTTTCCCTGGGTTATGAAAGGTGCTGTATATAGAGGCGCTATTCTTCTTTTTTGAGTTTTGATTTCTTGCGTTTTTGTAATGATTTTAGGGCTACATACCTTGAAAATAGTGTAGGGGATAATATTCTTTGGGTCTTAAAATCCTCAAGAATCTTTGGAGTTCGTAATAGTCACAATGCTCAGAATACGGAACAAAATAAAATCTGTTTCTTACAACCTGATTTCTCTTCACCCACCCTGTAGGTATTATGTATATCGCATCAGGTTCTTCTTTCTTATTATAAAAGGCGCTCCACAACGTATTTAAATCCACACCGTAGATGATGTTATCCTTAAAAATTGTCGTTATCGCTTTTTCCATATTTATGATTTTGAAGATTTGAGCAGTAAAATGGTCAACATAAGTTTGTATTTTAAGTTCCTCATATATAGCATTTATAATTTTATTTTTACCTAAGGTATATATGCCTATATATATTTTTTTACCTGCATTTTTCTTTATTATAGTTATTATTTCAACTATTGCACTTTCTTGTGAAATGAAGTTATATTCTGGCGATGCATAGGTTGTGTCAACGTAGGCAACGTCTGCTTCTTGAAATTTTTGGGCAAATTCTTCTACGTTTCTATTGATTCTAAAGTCGCCCGTGTAGACAATACTTTTAGCCGGGGTATGAAAATAAAACATTAATGCTCCAGGACAATGGTTTGCTCCCGTAGTATAAAGTTTTATGTCGTGTTCACAGTTTGGTATAGTATATTCATTGCCTGGATGTATTTTTTGCACAAAAAGGTCTAATAACGTATTATTATATAGTTTTAGAACATCAATTGTAATCGAAGAACCAATAATTTTACCTTTTTTATATTTTTTGAACCCTTTTATATGGTCATAATGAGCGTGACTTATAATGTAATTTTCTGCTTGACAGTGAAAGTTATCTACCGCAATAACTTTCATTAGTTATGGATTTTACAATTTCTTTTTCCTCTTTTGAAATATTGTTTCTTATAGGAATATATATGCTTTTTCTTTTTGTAATATTACTCTGTTTAAATGGCTGTATGTTGGAATCGGTGTATTGTGGCAGAGATTTGTGTTTGTGAGTACTGTTTTGTCCATTCAGGATTTTGTTTACAGGTGAGTTTGATGATCTATAAGTATTTATGTCAGAGTTTTTCTGATAATTTATTGTATTTGGATTGTAGTTTACTGTTTTCTGATGTGATAGGTATATTGAAATAATGAATAATGATAACATTATAGAGATGCTAATAGTTTCAAACATAGGGAATATCGATGGGTCTACATTTTTTAATTCATCTTCTGCTTTTAATGTCAGATTACCAATAAAAGGGTTGCTACTATATCTATATTCATGGTATGTGGAAACGATATTGTTTAGTTTTAGTGTTTTATCTATAACTGTTGGGTTGCTATATTTTTTTATATTGTATGTAATATGTAATATTATTATGATGATTGAAGGAATAATCCATGTAAGGGAATATCCAAGTTGTAGAATAGAAAACGTAATTACGGGCAACAATAGTAATATAAAATTTATAAGATTTTTTATAAGTAGCTTTTGTCTGATTTTGAAAATAAGTTTCTCTAACATATTGATGGATTTTATTATAAGAGAAATTTTATAATGAATTTGAATGTTGGATTATTTTGCAATTTTTGAGATATAGATTTTATGAATTCACCAGTCAAAAAGAAAGTTCTTATTTTTCTTGTCATCCTTTGTATATTGATTAGTGGTAGATTTTTGTATTTACTAGATTTTAAAAATGCCCAGTTTATTAAATTGCGAATATTCAGAATAATATCGTTATGTCTATGCGGGGCAGGAGTGTGTGTGGCAGGGTTTATCCTACAAAACGTCTTCAGGAATCCCATTGTAGATATCTATATATTAGGCAATGCTT
The DNA here is from genome assembly GCA_964633175.1 of uncultured Planctomycetaceae bacterium. Taxonomy (GTDB): domain Bacteria; phylum Planctomycetota; class MHYJ01; order CAZWFP01; family CAZWFP01; genus CAZWFP01. The sequence goes on from CAZWFP010000007.1 coordinate 42,593, forward strand.
CTGTATGTATATTATCACAAATTATATCAGTATCAATGTTTTATTATCCCGCAAGTTATTATGCAAGTTATTTCCTATCTTTTTTATTAGCGATGGTATTAATGTTTATTGTGTATAGATTTTCTTATAAAAATGGATATTTTGATTTAGTGAAATTATTGCTTTTTAGTTTTTCCGTCAATATATTTGTGTGGGGTATAATAAACTTTGCAATTTATAACATAACAAAATTGAGTTCTATCAACATATACCAACTTTTGGAAGGGGCGCTGGAAGGTATCTATTTAAAAGAGATTTTGTTACAGTTTTTTGTATGTGGCTTTTCTTTTATCTGTTTATATTTATTATTGGATAAGATACATATCTTGTCCGTTGGGGAAGAATTTGCTATAACGACGGGAGTAAACGTAGAAAGATTAAAAATTGCAATATATTGTATCATATCGGTATTGTCCACCATTATAACACAAACAATAGGGGTAATACCTTTTATTGGTATTATTATCCCTCACTTTATAAGATTGGTAGTGAAAACCAATATTTATGCCCAGTTTTTTGCTATTTTATTAACTGGCGCTATAACCTTAATTGTATCAGACCTGATAAGCGTTATTGTATCGCCTTATTTTAACCTTCCTATATCTATAATGCTCAATCTTTTCGCCTTTCCATTTTTTGTATATTTAATTATCAAGAAATAATTAAGACAGAACTCAATAACTCTAAAAATGTGACAAATTGTCAATAAATATTTGATAGTATAAAATTATTATAATAACTATCGTTAATACATTATGTTATTTAACAGCATTAGGAATGTTTTTTGCTAATAAGCGTGAATATTGTAAAAAAAAGTTATTATTAGGGGGTAAATATGGGAAAAGTAGTTGGTATAGATTTAGGAACGACATATTCAGTTGTTGCATATATGGAAGGTGACAAAGTTACTGTGATACCTACACCTGAAGGTCAGAGATTAACTCCGTCAATGGTTGCATTTACAGAAAAAAATGAAAGGTATGTTGGCTGGCCTGCCAAAAGACAGGCAATTATAAATCCTACTAATACAATATTTTCTATAAAAAGATTTATGGGCAGGAAAAGAAGTGAAGTTAAAGAAGAAGAGAAGATGGTTCCATATAAAGTGGTAGGTGCTCCTGACGAATTGGCAAAGGTGGAGGTTTTAGGGAAGACATATTCTGCGCCTGAGATTTCTGCATTGGTCCTGCAAAATTTAAAACTTGCTGCAGAAAATTATTTTGGTGAACCCGTAACTGAAGCAGTAATTACGGTCCCCGCTTATTTTAACGATAGTCAAAGGCAAGCAACGAAGGATGCTGGTAGGATAGCAGGCTTGGAAGTCAAGAGAATTTTAAATGAGCCAACCGCAGCAGCGCTTGCTTACGGCCTGCATAAAAAAGGTCATCAAAAAATAGCCGTCTATGATTTGGGTGGTGGAACCTTTGATATTTCAATACTTGAGATAGGTGATGGCTTGATTGAGGTCTTATCTACAAATGGTAATACCCATTTAGGTGGTGATGATTTTGACCAACGATTGATAAATTACGTCGCAGATGAGTTTAAAAAAGAACACGGTATAGACCTTCGTAAAGATAAAATGGCATTACAGCGACTAAAAGAAGCATGTGAAAAAGCAAAATGTGAACTTTCAAGTGTTCTGGAAACAGAAATCAATTTACCCTTTATAACAGCAGATCAGTCAGGTCCAAAACATCTACGTATGACAATTACAAGAGCAAAATTAGAAGAGCTTATAAGAGATCTTATAGAATCAACCTTAGAACCTGTAAGATTAGCATTAGCAGATGCTAAATTGAAACCAGAAGATATTAATGAAGTAGTATTTGTAGGTGGTTCAACAAGGATTCCGTTAGTTAGTAAGGTAGTAAAGGACCTTTTTGGTAAAGAGCCGAATAAATCTGTTAATCCGGATGAAGCAGTTGCAATCGGTGCTGCAGTTCAAGCAGCTATAATAAAAGGTGAAATCAAAGATATATTACTTCTGGATGTAACACCGCTTTCATTAGGAGTGGAAACACTTGGCGGTATAATGACAGTATTGATACCAAGGAATACCACCATTCCCACTAGTAAAAAACAAGTCTTTACTACCGCTGCTGATAATCAAATGACTGTAGAAATACATGTTCTCCAGGGTGAGCGTCCTATGGCAAAAGACAACCGCTCTTTGGGTAGATTTTTACTTACTGATATACCACCAGCTCCAGCGGGGGTCCCACAAATAGAAGTAGCTTTTGATATTGACGCTAACGGTATTTTGAACGTTTCTGCAAAAGATTTGGCTACGTCAAAGCAGCAATCTATTACCATTAAAGCATCCTCAGGTTTATCGGAAGATGAAATAAAAAGAATGGTTGAGGAAGCAAAAAAATTTGAAGAGGAAGATAGGAAAAAGAAAGAAGCAGCTGAAACAAGAAATGCGGCTGAAAACCTGATTATCGCTGTAAAGAGAACAATGAAGAATTTAGGTGATAAAATAAAGCCAGATGAGAAAGAGAAAGTTGAACAGGCAATTGAACAACTGAAAAAAGCTATAGAAAGTGGCAAATCTGAAGAAATAAAAAAGAAGATGGAAGAATTATCTATGGCAAGTCATACCATAACGCAAAAACTCTACGAGGAGGCACAAAAACAGCAAGGCGTTTCCGCTCACACTGAACAAACCACACAAGCATCGGCTCGTCAGGATAATAAAAAAACTGACGGTCCAGAAAAAGTAGTTGACGCAGATTTCAAAACCGATTAGTGGAATTTAAGGTTTAGAATGAAAAATTAATAGTTATGAATGATAAGGAGTAAGGAGTTGAAAAATGGCAAAATGCGTTGCTTTTGATTTGGATGTAAGAAATGCTATAAAGAGCGCTGTTGAAAAAGTTGCTAATACCGTTAAGGTTACTTATGGACCTAATGCTTTTAATGTTTTACTGGATAGATCATGGGGTTCACCTTATTCTTCAAGCGATGGTGCTCAAATTGTTGATGATATTGAATTAATTGATAAGAGAGAAAATTCTATTGCCCAGATTTTAAAGGATGCGGCATCTAAAACGAATGACAGGGCAGGAGACGGAACAACTGGCACTATCCTTGTAGCAGAGAAATTGATTTTAGAATCTCTAAAAGGTATTTACTCTGGTCATTATCCTCAAGATTTGGCTAAAAATTATGACAAATTGTTAAAATTATCTCTAGATATAGTGGATTCGTTGAAGAAGGACGTTAAAGGTGATTTAAAAAATTCCAGAGATTTTTTTGCTATTGCAAAAGTAGCCGCAGGGGGAGATGAAACGATTGCAAAAAATATTGTAGAAGCGTTATCTAAAGCAACTCTTGATGGTGTGGTGACTTTAGAAGAAGGTAAATCAACTGAAACACAGATAAAATGGTTCGAAGGAATGCATTTTGACAGAGGATTTGTTTCGCCATATTTCATTAATAAACCAGAAGAGAATAAGTGCATACTGGAGGAGCCATATATTCTTATTATGGAAGAAAAACTTTCAACTATTAAGGATTTGATCAAGTTGCTAGAACAATTATCAGAAAAGAAAGCAAGATTACTTATCATCGCGGAAGAGGTAGAAGGTGAGGCATTGGCTGCGTTGGTTATAAATAGAATAAAAGGTGTCCTGGACTGTTGTGCAGTAAAGGCACCTGCTTATGGCGATAGAAGAAAGGCGTATCTTGAAGATATTGCCATTCTAACCGATGGTAAAGCGTTTTTCAAGGATTTGGGTATAAAACTTTCTAGTATTAAGTTAGAAGATTTGGGAAGGGCAAGGAGGGTGATTGTAGATGCCGATAATACTATAATAGAAGGGGGCGCTGGTGATAAGGAAAAAATTGAGAAAAGAAAAAAACAAATAAAGTATGAAATGGAGATTACAGATTCGTCTTATGATAAAGAAAAATTACAGGAGCGACTTGCAAAACTTACCAGCGGCGTTGCGCAGATAAACATAGGTGCTCCGACTGAAGCAGAAATAAAAGAACTTAAGAAAAAATACGAGGATTCATTGGCGAGCGCAAAAGCATCATTAGAGGAAGGTTACTGTATCGGTGGTGGAAAAGCATTTCTGACTATCGCTAAAAAACTGGCGGTGCAGTATTATAAAGAATTTCAAGACAATGAAACAAGTAAATTTGCATTCAATGTTTACATAGAGGCGTTAAAAGCACCATTTAAACAAATTGTTGTGAACAGTGGTAAGGATTTTGCTCCTTATCTTAGAAAAGTGGAAACATCCACTGATGAGAATATGGGTTATAATGCGGCAAAAGGGGATGTTACAAACCTATATGAAGATGGGGTATTAGACGCGGCAAAGGTTCTCAAAAATATCTTGCAAAATGCCGTAAGTGCAACAAATTCAATTATTAATACGAGCGCAATAGTTTCAGAAATAGAGGAAGAAAAAGAAGAATCTCAAATGCCACATCATCATGGAATGGGAGGAATGTATTAGAATGTCAAAATTCACAAATTGTACATAAAAATGATGAAAGGAAAGAAATAGTAAAACAATAAGTTTTAAGGAGGGAGAAAGATGGCAAAATTAAGACCTATAGATGATAGAGTGGTTGTGAAAAGGATAGAAGAAGAGAAGAAGTCCACAATACAATTACCCGATACTGCAAAGGAAAAACCCCAGCAGGGCGAGGTAATTGCGGTAGGACCTGGTAAACTTTTAGAAAATGGCAGGAGAGTTGCCCCAAGTGTTAAAGTAAAGGATAAGGTGCTTTTTGGTAAATATGGCGGTAATGAAATAACAATAGATGGCGAGGAATATCTTATTTTGAGGGAGAATGAAATATTAGGGAAAATAGAAGAGTAATTAGCGATTAGTTGTTAGTAATTAGAAAAGGAGGATAAGATGAGCAAGCAGATAATGTATGGTGATAATGCGGTTTTGAAATTAAAAGATGGTTTGCGCAAGGCGTATGAAGCAGTAAAAGTTACCTTTGGTCCTTCCGGCAAAAACGTTCTATTAGATAAAAAGTTTGGTTCACCTCAGGTTACAAAAGATGCTTTAGCCGTAACGAAAGAATTAGAAGTGCAAGACCCTTTTGTAAATATGGGAGTAAAATACCTTAATGAAGTATGTGATAGGACTAATGATAAGGTAGGCGATGGAACTGCTCTGGCTGCAATCTTATTATATTCCTTATATGAAGGAGGTTTAAAACTTATAAACTTTGGAGCAAACGTGCAGAATATTCGCGATACATATAGCAGTTTGTTAAATTTAACCATCGACGAACTTACAAAGCAAAAGAAATTAATTACAGATACAAATCAATATAAATTTATAGCGACGGTTTCCTCGGGTAACAATGAAAAGATTGGGGAGATATTATGTGATGCCATATCAAAAATTGGAGCTGAAGGAATTATTACGGTTGAAGAGTCAAAAAGTGCAGAAACTGTATTGGATACAACAAAAGGTTATCAATTTGATAAAGGTTATATCTCTCCTTATTTTGTTACAAACTTAGAAAAGTCAACCTGTGAACTGGAGGAGCCTTATATACTCATTTACGACAGAAAGATATCTAATTTGCAGGAATTTGTTGAGGTCTTAGAACAAGTGGTTTCCACAGGTAAACCTCTACTTGTTATATGTGATGAATTGGAAGGAGAACCATTAGCAACTTTGGTGATAAATAAACTATCTGGTAGTTTTGTATCCTGTGCCGTAAAAACACCTGGTTATGGTGATCGGCGTAAACAATATTTAGAAGATATTGCTATATTTACTGGTGGTATGTATATTTCAGAAGATTCTGGTATGAAGTTAGAGAATGTTACTATACAGCAGTTAGGCAGAGCAAAGAAGGTTATTGTAGAAAAGGAAAGAACTATTATTATTGATGGAGAGGGGAAGCAGGATAGAATAGAAGCGAGGTATGCTCAGATTAGAAGAGCTATAAAAGAAACGACTTCTGATTATGATAGGGATAAACTAAAAGAACGACTGGCAAAACTAACTGGCGGAGTAGCGATAGTGAGAGTAGGTGCACCTACGGAAAGTTCAGCAAAAGAGCTTAAGTCCCTCGTCGAAAATGCTGTTCATTCAATTGTCGCCGCAAGAGACGAAGGAATATTGCCAGGTGCTGGTATATCTCTCCTTAAAGTCAGTAAAACAGTAGAAGGTGTAAAGATGAAATCGCAGGAGGAAGAGGCAATAAAAAATGTTTTTGTTAACGCATTAAGAATGCCCGCAAAACAGATTTTAGAAAACGCTCTGGAAGGCGAAGGCGGTAAATATATTGAAGAAATAATGGAAAAACCGTTTAATATAGGGTTTGATGTCGTAAAAAAGGAGTTCGTTGATTTTGTTGAAAGAGGCATAATTGACCCATACAAGGTTGTAAGGATTGCTTTAGAAAATGCGACGTCTGTTGCAAGAGTGTTACTTTCATCTTCAACCTTGATTACAGATTTAAAGAAGAAGAAAGAAAAGCAGGAAGGAGCGACTATCTAACGTTTTTCCTCAATGTGTGGGAACACCCCACAAGAGGCGCATACTTTCTCAGGGAAAACAACTAATATGAGTGGCTAAATAAAATTCCCCTTTATTCAGTATTTAACATCTATTATTTAATTATTTTATTGCGAGTTTAGGGAGTTAGATTTCTTTTTCTACTTTTGACTTTTAACTTTTTTGAGGTATTCCCTCTTTCTGTAAAGAAATATGAGAAGGAAAAAATATAAAAACTTGGATATAATCCCTACTTTAAAGGCTAGTTGTATCTATGTTAATAGTACTGGCTATTCTCACTATAATAATACTTCCTATTGTATGTTTAGCACGACTTTCTAATCTAAATACGAAACTTAAGAAACAAAACTATGAGTTTTGGGAGCTCTGGGATTACATTAAAAAACTTGAGCAAAAAATATCAGACATAGAGAAAGCACAGACAAAAATTACTACGGCTCAACAGGAGGGGGAAAAATTCATTCCTGAAATTAAACCACAACCGCAGCCAAAGATATCGGAACAACCAAAAGAAATAATATATCCAACGAAAGAGCAAATATCCATTCAGGCAAAAGTCCCATCAATCCAACCCGAGATTGTTCAACAAAATGAAGGGGTAAAGCAGATACCTGTTCCACCACAGATACAACGTTTCAAAGTAAAATACTATGAACCAGTGGAGGAGAAAAAATATGAGGAATCGGTGCAAACAGCCAAACAAGAAATTCAGGTAGAAAAAAAGTCACGATTCAAACTGCCAAAAGATTTTGAACTTTTTGTAGGGTTATCGTGGATGAGCATTTCTGGCATATTTGCATTTTTATTTGGCATT
>CAZWFP010000008.1:0-15212 GCA_964633175.1 uncultured Planctomycetaceae bacterium
AGTACACGTCTGGTGGAAGTCCGTCTCCATTCCACAATCACCTATACCAATACTTCCTATGTCATCAAAATCGATAGATGTTGGGATGGGTGGTTTGGGAGAACTTATTCCACCACAGAAATCGTTGCCTTTAGGACATTTTAAAGATGTGCATTTCTTGCACCTTACTACTTCTCTTTCCAAACTCCTCATTTCTTTATAAGCACTTGAGTTTATGAGACCATCTATTTCTGTTCTCACTTTGTCTATATCCAGCTTAAATCTTTTCAGTTTTGCCTTAGCACATTGGATGGCATTTTTAACAGCGTCTTTACGCGCACGCAGCTGTGCCAGTTGCCCCGAACATCTTGTGCTGCTTACTCCTGCATCCCATGGAATTTTACCCTCTAAAAGTTCCTTCACAGGCGATTTTTCACATATTTTGCTCAATTCCGGCTCCTTCTCTTCCCGATCAATCTTAGGTTGGGGTATTCCAAAAATTGCCACGCTCAACAAACAGATAAATAAAACCGCCAAACGTGATTTTGCTCGCTCGGAACTTGGAACCTGAAACTTTGTAACCATCTTATTACTTAATCCCGCTACCTATCACCGTGCTACCAATAGGCACCGTTAGAGATATAGATATAGGTGGCAAACTACTACCACCACTGCTGCTACCCCAAGCAATTTTGCTTATGTGTGGCTGTATCTGTAACAATGTAAATATATTACCACAGCCATTTTCCAGACCTTTTTTGCATCTTGAAAGCTGGTCAACTATAAACCCTGCTTTTTTTGCAGGGTCATAGTATCTTTTTAAAGTGCAAAGATATGGATCAGGTATAACCACCGTTGGTCCACATATCTTTTCCTTGTCAAGCTCTAACCATTCAGCAACGGTTTTTGCTGTCTCCATCTTCTCTTTTATCTTATCCCGCTTAAGTTGTAACTGGGAAAGTTCCTTCTGTCTGTCAGCAACTTCTTTTAGCAAACTTTGCAATAATACTATATCAGCGTCGATAACACTTTTAGTATCTGCTACCTTGCTGTCACAATTTACCGCACTGTCTTTACCTTCTCCATATATAAATAGTCCTGCTAATAACGCTATCAAGATTATCGCTCTCTTTTTCATCTTAATACCTCCTCTTCTACCCAGTATGTTGATATAGCAAATTCTATTCCTGATATTAGCATAAAAAAGTGTTAACAAAAGGTAACATTTTTCCACAAAAGTAACACGTAGCAGTGGTAAGAAGGTTTTACCACCTCACTTTTTTCATTTTCCATTCACGTTTCCACACTTATATTTTTAAACCAAAGTCCTCTCTTAGTATATTTTCTATTTCTTTAAAACTTTTAACAAAATAATCTGTTGGAGGCCTAATATCAGTATATCTATTTACCTTATCCACCAGTACTGTTATAAACCCACTGTTTTTAGATGGAATAATATCCAACTGAAAATCATTACCAATGTACATACAGTTCCTGCTATTAAGGTTTAATTTTTTTGCAACGTATTCGAATAGTTTTGGATTTGTCTTTCTTATTCCAACTTCATCAGAAATAAAAATTGCGTTTTTATCTACATATTGATAAACGCCTAATCTTACAATTTTTTCTGCCTGTTTCACTTCTAGTCCGTCCGTTATTATGCCTTTAATGATTTTTGTCTTCGTAAGTTTATTCAATAGATCTATGGCATCGGGGAAGGCACGCAAATTCTTATCCTTTGCTTTGTGGTAGGCAATAACCGCGGCAGATATCAATATGTTTTTATTAATGCCATTTAACCTTTCCTGGGGAATTCGTGTAATCAATCTATTGAAATGATAAGGATAATTACTGCCAAACTCTTTTACAATCTGCTGTAATTCAGTAAATAGATAGTCAATGGAAAGTTTTACTCCTAACTTTCTTATTGCTTCCAATGCTCTAATGCGTGAAATTCGGGTAAATTCTTTTGTATTAAACAGGGTATCGTCGATGTCAAAGAAGACTGCCTGAAGTTTCACTTTAGAAATTCTTTTTTTCTTGCTCCTGCATATCCAGAATTTCTGCCGTTATGATAATAACAGTATTTCTTTTTTCATCTACTTTCTGTTTTCTTCTAAAAAGGGCTCCTATTATTGGAATTCTTCCTAAAACGGGAACTCTTTCAACCATTTTTGACTTCAGGATATTTCTTAAACCCGCAATGATGATGGAACCCTTATCGGGCACTCTGATAGTTGTAAAAGCACTTTGAGTTACGATCCACGGCAACTGAATTGGGGCACGAGGCTTTTCTACTGATATTTGCACATCTGATGGGGACGCATCAATTTCTCGTGGAGCACCCTGTAATCGCACTATCTGAGGAACTACTTCTAAGGTTATGTATTTTTTATCATAACTTACAATTGGTTTAACCATAATTAATATACCCGTTTTAACCTGGGCGCTTACTGGAACTATGGATGATGGCCCTGATTGCTCATACTTCTCAATTATGGTAATTTCTCTTATAAACCTAAGATATGTATAAGCATTATTGAACACTATAACCCTTGGCGCAGATAACTGAATTGCTTCCTGCCTCTTATTAATAGCTCTTATAGCAAGTGCCATCTGTTTGCCAGAAAACGGCAATATCTGTAAACCCAGCCCCCCAACGTTTTTTATCTGACCACTTAAAGTCTCAGATGGAAATTGTGTTCTACCTTTTATCTCCCAACTACTTGAACCAGCTCTACCTTCTATGAAGCCACTCGAGAGTCTGTCTTGCAAAAACCCGGGTCTTGGTAAAACATCTTCTGTACCTTGATCCCTTGCAACAATGCTTAATGCATCTTTGTCATTTTCTCCTCGCAGACCTCTCCATTCTACGCCTATGTCTTCTAAAAAATTATCATCCACTGCCAGAAACCTTGCTTCTATACTCACTAAAAGCCGGACTGACTGCCTCAAACTTGATAGATATTCCGATAATTTTTTATGTAAATTAAATGGTGCCTTCAAATATACCTGTCCTCTTCCTAAATTCTGGACATCAAAAGGCCATTTGCCATCCTGAGATGGACTTATATTGAAAACCGCTGGACCTAACTTTGCGGGATCAGTAAAAGTCTCCTCGATTGCTTTTCTCATATCTGCTATCTTCTGCGGATCTGCCGTATTTGGCTTAAAATAGTCATCTAATTTCTTACCCTGTGCCGCGCCACCAGTGGTACTGGATACAAAATCTATTGTCTCCACGTCCGTATAACTTCTTATAGGATTTATTATGTCAGAAATGTTATATATCTTTACTATTGACTTTTCCTCTTTATCTTTGGAAACAAAGTTTAATCCAAAAGGTGTTACAACGTAAGTAAGCCCTATAGGATTAAGAATTTGTTTGATTATTTCAGAAATGGGTACAATAGGTTCAAACTTTATTTCACTACTTATAGTAGCGCCTTCCAATATCGGTTGCGCTTCTTCAGCAATGCCGCATTGTTCCTGACTTAATCTTAACGTCTCTTGACATATAAGATACATCATAAGGTCATAATAATTCTCTATCTTTTTCTTTTCCCCTCCCTCAATTTCTACTTCAGTTTCTTGAGGAACAACTTTAACAGCATGGAATTCCTGCAACTTTCTGTTTATTTCCCTCATCAAAGGATTTTCCTCCTCCTTAGGAGGTTGTATAGCCGTATATTCAGCACTCTTTTTTAAAATCTCTTCCCATTTATATCTATCTGGATACCTGACTATATTTGATTCTGAATAAGGAATTTCTTTTTCTTTAATTGCCAGTGCCTCGGTTTTCTCATACGCCTGTTTAGTTTTCAAACTTTCCTGTGCTAAAAATTCTGTCTCTAATCTTCTTATAATGTCCAGGATCTTACCAACGTTCTTATTTTTAGGGTCAAGTGAAAGTATTCGATTAGCAACTCTCCTTGCTTCTATGTAATTCTTCCTTTTTATGTTCGCATACAATTCTTTAGTCAATTTCTTTATCTCTTTCTTTTTGTCTTGTAAGCGTCTTAACTCTTCTTTAAGGGCAAGTTTTTTGGCTGCCTCCTTCCTTCTTAATTCTTCCACCCTCTCCTTCTCAAGGAGATTTTTTTCTATCTGAACCTTTAATTCTTTTATTCTTCTTTTTTCCGCAGATAAACCAACGTCATAAGGCATTAAATTCAACTTATCTTCCAATATTTTCATTACAACCTTTGCACTTTGATAATCCTCATCCTTTGCAAAATCCTCTACCTTTTTTATCTGACTCCTTATTTCTGACTTCAATGATTCTACATAAACCTTCATCCTTTCTTCCAACATTTCCTTCGTTGTCTTTATCTCGCTGGTATATTCACCCATAGCACTTTTTATTTTTGTCTGGAGGTTTAGGGCATTTTCATTCCTGGGGTATAATTCCAATGCCTTTCTTATCCATTGTAACGCCTTATTGTAGTTAGCATTTATATACTCGTTATATGCATTGTTGTAATATTTATCAAATACAAACTTTTTCTGTGTTTCCTCCAATAACTTTTCCTGTTCTAGTTCTTTTAATTTTTCTTCTAAGCTTGACACATCCTGCGCCTTTGCTTCTTTTCTAACTATCTTCTTTTCCGCTTTTCTTTTACTAATAAGTGTGCAGCTACAAAAAAATAGGATGGTTATCAGCAATCCACCAAACAAACTATATTGCCACTTTTTGTATATCATTGTATTGTTACTTTTAACTGTAAGCATTTTATTGTGGACTGCTCAATTGGATCTCTTTAATTTTGGGTGATGCATGTTTCAATTCACTCATTAACTGGGTTATTGCCTCCCATCCGACGTTTTTTGCCGGACTCAATCTTATAGGTGGAACATTATCTACGTTTTTATCCCTTACCATGTTCGCTACAATGTTCACTACAGTTTTCATTTCTTTCTCGTCAGGACTACCTACGCCATATAAATATTTATTACTTGTCTTATCATATACTATATATATACTTATATTTTCTTTTTCCACTAACTGCTCTAGTGGCATAGTTGTGGGACTATTTCCAACATCTTTTGGTAGATAAGTTGAGAGTTCTGCTTTTTGCGATCTAGGGGCGTAACTTGCCATAAAAAACAAAACCAGGCAGAAAATTATGTCAATAATAGGAGTAATATTGACAGGCAACTCCCCTTCTGCATCACCAATATTAGCAGCCATAGTATTTAACCCTTTTTCTCTACAAACGCTTTTATTTTATATATTTTCGCCTGCGCTAAATGCGTTAACATTCCTGCAATTATTTGATAAGGCGTGCGTCTATCAGCAACAATAACAACTGCATTTTCAGACACATCTTTAACCAGCCCTCTGCCTAATCTGGCAAAATTCTTTAAAACTTTCTTTAATTCATCCTGTGTTTTTATTTCAATATTATTATATTTTGTTACCCAGTGCGTTGTATCATCACATACTCCTCCGTGATAGAATGCATCTTGTGTGCATACCTGAGGATTTCTTAGATTATCGCAATCAGGATTGACATGAACGATGTTTATTTTATATGTGCTTGTCAATTCACCCGATTTTGCTTCCTCCGCATATGCTTTGATCTGAGGCAATTTGAAGTTTGCCGATTGCTCAATAGATCTCTGCGATAAATCTGTCGTCAACATAAGAAAAAGTAGTAGCTGAAATACCACATCAGCAGCTGCTATAAGATTTACGTTTACGGTATTACCACTAAAACGCTTTCTTACCATTTATTCCTGTTCCAGAAATTCTTTTGTTTTCTCAAGAAAAGCATACGATATCGTAGATATAGCAAGCGTCAACTTTTCAACCTTGTTCTTTAAAATAAAATGTATGGAAAGTAATACTATTGCAGTAAATAAACCCCCCGCGGTATTTACAAGAGATTCATAAACACCTTTAGCAAGTCTATCGGTAGTTACCACAGTTAACGTCTCCATCTCTCTGAATGAATTTATCATTCCTGTCACAGTTCCTAATAATCCCAGTAATGGGCCTAATTGTCCCAATAAGTTTATATAACTTATCTTTACTATTAATTTAAATGACTCTATGTTTAAACTTTCTTCAAGGGCTCTTTTCATCTCTTCATAACCGTAACCCAGCTTCGCAAGCGCTGAAGCCATAACATTGCCCAAGAAACCACTGGTATTATCGCATAATTGCACTGCTTCATCAAACTCCTGATTCTCAAGCAATCTATCGAGTTCCTGAACTAAATATGGCGGTGCTAACTTGTTCATCTTTAATGAAACAAAAGCATCAATGCTCAAAGCAAGTCCGGAAATCGAACACATAATTATAAAAAAACCGACAATACCTGTATTTTTTACTAATTGCCAGATAGTTGATTTCGAACGCTCTGGCACTGAATCATCTTGCATAAATATTGCTGTCCCCAACAATACAAACATCAATACTATTATAATTTTCCTTTTCATTATTCTAATTTACCAGCCCATACGCTATTGCCATACTTCTGTTTTAATTCATTCTTTATTGCCTGTGCCTTAGTTAAATATTCGTTCTTTTTATTTTCATCTTTCTCCGTTTTTGCTAACTCAGACATTATATAATAAATATAATACATACTTTTTGCGTAAATTTCGGGAAGTTCCGTTATAGTAGGCACGTTTAAAATATAAACGTGCATATAAGCATAAAGGGCTTTTTTCAAAAACTTTTCTTTTCCTTCTGCTAAATCTTCTGCCTGTTTTCTATAAACATCGCCCAGCAACGAGAATGCGTTCTTTATGAAAAGAACGTTCTCCTGTTTTATAAGATCACCTTTTAATTTCTCCAATCTTCTTACGGCATCGTTAAGATTATTATTCCTAAGAAGATTTCTAATGATAAAGTTCTCTCCAACTATATATAATATATCATCAGACGAATATTTGTTTATAACCTCTTGATACCTATTCTGTGCCTCAGTATAATTACCTGAACTTTCTTTTATAAAGCCATTGAGTGTCTTTCCAACGTTTTCCAGAAAGGTGCTTTGCTGATTTTTCTGTTTGGTAATACCTGATACAATCTGCGATACCATGTCAGTTAAACCAGTTGATAATTCCCTGACATCTAACATATCTGATATATCAACTATAAAACTCAAAATATTGTTCATATAATACGTTTCAGGAAATTCTTTTACAAGTGCCCCCAATGTGTTAAAAAATTTGTCATAGTTCTTTTGATAGTAATAAGAAATTGCCAAGTAAAATTTTATGTCTTCTTTTATAACCTGCCGCTTAGTTTTTGCTTCTAACTCTAACAGCTGAGCAGATGCTTTAGCAAAATTACCCGTTAAAAGTGAATCATAGACCAATTCAAACTCATTTTTACTCTCACTAAAAAAATGATTTTGTATTTTGTCATATTCAATTTTCACAATCTCTTTATCTTTTTTTAATTCTATGCCAGCAAACGATTTCTTTGTTATAGTTCCATATTCCTCAGTTCCATCTTTTAGTAATATCCTATCTAAATCAGATTTACTTTGAGCATAGAAACCAAATAAACCATAAACAGTAAATAGGAAAACGGCAAAGAAATAAGTGAATTCTACATTGCCTAACTTTGTGTTATACTCTACCTTTCCCATTTGCATTGTAAAATTTACTTCTATTATACATTTTTTCATTTAATATTTGTGATATTTTCATTAATTCCAGAAATCACCATACGAGAGCACCAATAAATCTAAGCGCTGTCTCCGGAAAAATTTTAATACCCCTATTCAAAGGTGGTAGAAGGAACCGACAAACCTACCTTTGCTAGTTCAAGCCCACCATCTTTGGCTACATATCAAAGATACCCCCAGCCAATCTAATTTTAGCCCTGAGGAAGAATCAAAAGAAGGATTTATGGAGATGCGGCTAAAGCCCTCGTGGAACAATACCGAACAGGAGATATTAGGAACTGATTACTTAGACGAGGTTCGAGGGTAAAATTAGTATGTCGGGCAAATAAATGAGTTTGCCGAAACCAAAAAAGAATAAATGATGAATATTGAATTTTGGCTGATACCTTTTGGCTCTTGTGGCTATTGGCTAATGGGAAGATTTATTTACATAAATGTAGTAGCCATACAAAGGAAGAATTTTTAAAATAATCTGCGCTCTAACGAACGACTCTATTATATTAACATCATACTCGTAGTTTAAGAATTGTTTTGAGTTTGTGTCAAATATGGGTACTCCTTTTTCCCCATCTTTCCAAAAGATATAGAGATTTATGTTACGAGATAAATCCAAAAATTTCCTGAGTCCATCTGGGGTGTAGGGAAGTGGATAAACTACAATCTCCTCGTTGAACATACAACTATATGTAAGATAGTAGTCGTTTGAGAAGAATAACGGTTTATTGTTATCTACTCTTGAAAGGTATTTTATATAATTCATAATGTTGCTATATGAATTATAATTATCTGATTGTGAAAACCATAAGCCATCTTTAAATTTATTTTCAGATATTTTACAAAAGTCAATTGCCTTAAAAGGTAATGTCATTAATAAAAAAACTGCCAACAAACCCATAGAGAATTTTTTAGATAATGGTAAATTATACTCTCCGCTCTGTTGGGAACTACAAAATGAAACTTTATAAACAGCCAATACAAATATTATTATTGGATACAATGGCATAGGATATCGCGCAGGTGCTTGATCGTTTACAAACAGCGCAGAAGCAAATATTAAAATAGATTGTAGAGACACGAAAATAACCCCACTCCAAAACTTATAATTTCTTATAAATAAGATAGAAACAATAACTATAAGTATCAGCATAAAAAACGAACTGTCAAAAATCATTGTCCTGATAAAATTTTTATCTCTGTGTTCAAATACAACGAAGTAATTCATCCAGTCATAGAAAAAACCTGACAGGACATTTTCAAAAGCGGATATTGAATTAACATATAGATATACGTAACGTATGGAATGGCCAGAAGACATCTTATTATAAAGCAGTAGCAAAAGCGCTGGGATTGATGAGAGCAGAAACCAACTGGAAGAAAAAAAGAATCTCCTCTTTTTTAGGTATAGAAATATTATCAGGGCACCAGCGAAAACATTACTTATGCCCTGAAATCTGACAAGATAAGAAATAGCACAAAAAAGAAAAGATAATATAAAATACGCCATATTATATGTCTCTATAAATTTCATTAAGGCAAAAAAACATAATGTATTAAAAACTACAAAGACAGGTTCACTCCACGCCCAATAAAACTTTTCCGTAAATGGCAAGGTAAGAAAAACACATAACGATAACAATACACTTATCAATAAATCATTTGTCTCAAAATATACAAGAAACGTAAAAAAGAAGAAAAAACAAAAAAAGAGCAATACATTTATTATCTTAATGTTTTTTAGTAAATTATCATTTATATATAATGAAAGTGAATACACAAAACTCGTTCCAGGAGGGAAATGTGATATTGGCACTTTTTTATTATATACTGCCGCATGGAGTAATTCTTCAGGAAATTTGTCTTCATTTCTTGGTCCCTCTAAAAAAGTTCTCGGCAGAGTGCTTTTATACTCAAAGGATCTATATAAATTCTTTGCGCCTTCTATATAGAAAATAGAATCAGGGCTTACACCTACCTTTTGAGGGAAAAAACATATCAATATAAACGTTTCTAGGAATACAAATACTTCAAGCAGGAAGAAAGAATAATAGTTGCGACTATGAATTGACCTGACCGGAGCAGTTTTTGCAAACACCGTATAGTTTATGTGTATGGAAGGTTATAGTAAACGAAAACGACTTTGCTATCATCTCTTGTAACTCTTCTATTGCCTTATTTGAGAATTCAATAACCTCTCCGCAGTTTGTGCAGATAAAATGGTCATGATGTTCCCTATCTATCATAACTTCGTAGAATTTATATGTTTTGAGGAAATCATGTTCTTCAAGGATATTATTCTTATGAAGTAGTTTTATTGTTCTGTAGATAGATGCCAATGAAACATTGTAATTATTTTGCTTTGCTAAAAAATAAAGCGACTCCGGTGAAAAATGATTACCACTCTTTTCTATAAGGTCTAGGACTTTTTCTCTTTGAGATGTAATTTTTATTTTCTTACTTTTTAGTTCAGCGATTATACGGTCTTTTTTAATACACATTTTAAGGTGGGACAAAAAGGCAAACGTAAAGAATGAGATTGCAGCAGCGGCTTCATTTGCATGCGTGAAGGACAAAAACGGTTATTTCTCAAAATACATTTATGGATTTCAAGTTTTGGCATTTGAATTTTTATAATTATAGTTTGTGGATTTTAAAAAATTCGTAAAAAACGCTTTTGCTATAGATGAAACGCTTGAAGAAAGTGAGAAAAGGTTTTTGGATAAATTAGCGCAGAAGATCCATGAGAAGAAATTAAACCAATTAGTAGGTCTTTTCAGTGATATTATGCACCCTATAGGATTTATTACTGGGCAGTTTGTCCATTATGGGAAAGCATTATTAGTTCCGGCGATACTGTCTGCAGATGAATTTTACTTTTTTGTGAAATTAATTTCTAAAAGATGTGGGTGGGACTATTTTTCTAACAAGTTACATAAGGGAAAATAGAGATGGAGCATAAATACATATTAGCAACAGATTGTGGGAGCACGACGACAAAGGCAATCCTTATAGAAAAGAGGGGTAATGAATACAGATTAAAAACCAGAGGTGAAGCGCCTACAACAGTAGAAGCGCCTTTTGAAGATGTCACAAAAGGAGTTATAAATTCAATAACAGAAGTTGAGGAATTAAGCGGGCTGAAAATATTAGACAATGAAAAAATAATAAAGCCACACAAAAGCGATGAAGGGGTGGACCTATATGTTTCAACATCCAGCGCAGGTGGTGGATTGCAGATGATGGTTATGGGCGTAGTAAAATTAATGAGTGCGGAAAGTGCCCAAAGAGCGGCGTTAGGCGCAGGCGCCATTGTCGTAGATACGATAGCAACCAATGATGGCAGACAACCATTTGAAAAAATAGAACTCATAAGAAAAATCAGACCGGATATGATTTTACTTTCAGGAGGCACAGATGGCGGAACTATAAGCCACGTCGTTGAATTAGCAGAGTTTATCAAAGCAGCCGAACCAAAAGCAAGATTCGGACTTGGCTACAAACTTCCCGTGATTTTCGCAGGAAATAAAGATGCAAGAGATAATATAGAAAAACTTTTGAAAGAGAAAGTAGCATTAGACATAACAGAAAATTTAAGACCGACTTTGGAACGGGAAAACCTGCTACCTGCCAGACATAAGATTCATGAGCTGTTTTTGGAGCACGTGATGATGCAGGCGCCAGGATATAAAAAACTAATGGATATGGTTGACGCCAAAATTATGCCAACGCCTTTGGCTGTCGGGTTGCTTATGGAAAAGGTTGCAAAAGAAAGAAACATAAATCTGATTGGCGTAGATATAGGCGGCGCAACAACCGATGTATTTAGTGTGTATAATGGAATATTTAATAGAACCGTGAGCGCAAACTTAGGAATGAGTTACTCAATCTCTAACGTTTTAAAAGAGGCAGGATTTGAAAATATTGCAAGATGGATACCCTTCAAAGTAGATGAAACAATAGTAAGAAACAATATAAAAAATAAAATGATAAGACCTACAACCATACCCCAGGAATTGAATGACTTAATCATAGAGCAGGCGGTTTCAAGAGAGGCACTCCGGATGGCTTTGGAACAGCACAAAAGTTTTGCAACAACACTAAAAGGTGTTCACAAAGATAGAAGTATGAGTGAAGTTGATGTAGAGGATGTGGAAACGCTGATTGATTTAACAAAATTGGATCTTGTGATAGGAAGCGGAGGAGTGCTATCGCATTCTCCGCGGCGAATACAATCATTTTTAATGATGATAGATGCATACCAGCCAGTATACTTTTCTGAATTTACTGTGGACAGTATTTTTATGATGCCACATTTAGGCGTCTTATCAACTGTAAATGAAAAGGCGGCATTTGACGTTTTTTACAGGGACTGCCTCGTGCCCCTGGGCAGTTTGGTAGCACCTAAAAACAATGCAAAATATGGCGAAACAGTCTGTGACGTCTCAATCAAATTTTCAAACGGCAAAGAAGAAAAATATAATTTGCAGTTTGGCAATATTTACTTATTTCCAGAAGAAATTGAGGCAGAAGTTACAATAACCCCTCTAAAAGGACTAGATTTCAAAGAAGGTAAAAATAAAAAAGTTCAAAAGAAAGTAAAAGGCGGTGTTTGTGGTATAATACTAGACCTTCGTGGCAGACCACTAAATTTAGATATTCTTGATAGAGAAAAAATGTTAAACAAGTGGTTCAAATCCCTAAACTTATACCCACACAAGGATTAAAGATAAAAAAATAGAAAATCGAAGATGAAAGATAAATCTTTAATTTTAAATCTTCAATCTTCAACCTTTTAACGATGGGAACGGCATTTGTTCCGGGGTTACTTATAACCGAAAGCGCTCACATTAAAAAGAAAAGGTTGTTGCCAATAAAAGGAAGTGTGCTTACAAAGGTAGGAGATTTGGTTGAACCTCAAACGGTTATTGCAAGATTTTTACAACCTGGAACGCCTCACACTATAAATGCTGCTAATATTCTTGGAGTTGCACCTGAGGAATTGGATAAATATTTATTAAAAAAAGAGGGCGATGAGGTAGAAAAAGATGAAATCATTGCCCAGACAAAATCATTCATAAGATTCTTTAGAACAACTCTAAGTTCACCTGTAAAAGGGACCATAAATAGTATCTCTACTATAACAGGGCAAATAATAGTCCAGGAACCACCTGTGCCAATTAATCTTTACGCGTATCTAAAAGGACAGGTTACAGAAATTATAGAACATTATGGAGCAGTAATAGAAACAAATGCTACTTATATACAAGGAATCTTTGGAGTAGGTAAGGAATTTTGGGGTGATATAAAAGTGCTTGTAGACAAACCGGATAGCGTTCTACAAAACATACCACCCAAAAGCGAAGTAGAAGGTAAAATTGTCGTATGCGGTTCTTACATTAATTTACCAACTTTAAAAGCATTAGTTGAAAGCGGTGCAAAAGGAATAATAGTTGGTGGAACAGACGACCTGACAATTAAAAAAATTCTGGGTTATGAGATAGGAGTTGCAATCACAGGAAATGAAAATACCACTTTTGCTTTGATAATAACTGAGGGGTTCGGGCAAATACCAATAAGCAATAAGGCATTTGAGTTATTAAAGAAAAATGAAGGGAAATTAGCAAGCATAAGCGGAGCAACGCAGATAAGAGCAGGGGTTCAGAGACCAGAGATAATCATATATACCTATGGAGAAAAGGAAACAATGAGGATAGAGCCACAGGGATTAAAATTAGGAGATACCGTAAGAATTATAAGATATCCATATTTTGGTTTGATAGGGAAAGTGGTGGAACTTCCTCCAGAACCATTAAAAATAGAGACAGAAAGCGTAACCAGAATAGTTAAAGTAGATATTGGTAATGGGAAAATGCTTGTCGTTCCAAGAACAAACATAGAAATTATCTCCGGATAAAAATGTGACAGTGATACTCCACATCAAAAAGGCACTTGATTTTCAAGATTGCCTCTTTTTTCATCAAAATGGAATGTATCAATCTCCTTCCCGTAGAGTCGTAATAAGATAAAATTTAGATTAAGACAATTGGCTACTTTAATTGAGAAATTAAATTTCTGATTGCATCGGCACGGTGACTGACCTGTGATTTTTCTTCCAGAGATACTTGCGCAAATGTTTTGTTAAAGGTGGGATAATAAAAAAGTGGGTCATATCCAAACCCGTTTTCACCTATTTGCGTAAAATTTATATAGCCACAACAGCTGCCATAGGCAACAACTGTTTGGATATCAGTTAACAGATTAACATCTTCGTCCTTTCTGTTTCCTGGATTTTTAGGTAATATAAATACACAGCATGCTATATATTTGGCTTTTCTTTTTTCGAAATCCTTGATATCATTTAATAATTCGAGTATTTTATTGTTATTATTTTTATCAGTAGCATTTTCGCCGGCGAACCTATGAGAATATATGCCCGGTTGCCCGTTTAATGCCTCAACCTCTATACCAGAATCTTCTGCCAGCGTTGGCATTTTATACTTCTGAAAATAATAAATTGCTTTCTTGTAAGCATTCTCATAATAATTCGTACCATCTTCTACAACTCTATCAGTGTCTTTCAAATCTAATAAAGTTACGAAATTGAAAACATCTGATGCAATGAATTTGAATTCTCTTATTTTCTCTACATTCTTCGTTGCAAGTAGAATATTTGTAAATTTAGTCATAACTAAGATGTAAAACACCCTCTGTTGATTGGACGACAGCAAAAACTACTTGGAAACCTTCTTTCGTTCAGTATAATTACTGCGTGAGGAGGGTTATACATTGACGAATTGCTTCATCAAGGCCGCCATTAAATTTGTTTTTGTTCATTTTTTCAATAGCAACATTTATCTCTGCTTCTTTGTACCCTAATTGCTTTAATGCTTTTTTTAAGTCAATATATATACTGTTATAAGAAGTAACCACTTCCAACTCTTTGTATTTCATAAATTTATCCTTTAAAAAAGTTGTTAATTTTTTCGCGCTTTTAAAACCTATGCCTGGAATTTCACTTAAAAGATCTATCTTCTCATATAAGATGGCATCAATTAGAATATCTACGCTCAATCTACTTAAGATTTTTATTGCCTTGGATGGTCCTATATCTGGAACGGAGATTAAATCTATGAATACATCCTTCTCCAGTTTAGTGGCAAAGCCGAAGATTCTTGGACCGTCTTCACTGAAATGAACGTATACGTAGATTAAAACCTCTCGTTTATTATCTTTGTCAGCTGATGTGTTGCTATCGGTTATGGCATTTAAAAGTTCCTTCGTGGAAGTAATTTCAAAGCCAAGCCCAGCCGTCTCTACTATTACTTTATCATTCTGAATTCCAGATACAGTTCCCTTTATATACTCTAACATCCGCTCTTGTTACCCATTTTCTTACTACACATTATATAATTTTATTTAAAATAACAGATTAGAAATCACCTCAAAAAAGTTAAAGGTCAAAACTCAAAAGTCAAAAGTTGAAAAAGAAGTTTAACTCGCTAACCCGTAATAAAATAATAAATGATAAGAAGTGTAAGTGAGAGTGTGAAGTTTCAGAGCTGGATGTTACCAGAGTTATTATTTATTGCT
>CAZWFP010000008.1:15312-24176 GCA_964633175.1 uncultured Planctomycetaceae bacterium
AAGTGAGAGTGTGAAGTTTCAGAGCTGGATGTTACCAGAGTTATTATTTATTGCTCTTATGCATTTTTTCAGGATTTTAATATTGTAGAGCAAGTTTTGCGCGTTCTTTTTATCTATACATATAAAAGGTGCGGAGGAGTTGTTTTTTGTGCATATATTGAACTTTACAGGTTTTATATGTGGGCATTTTACTGTGGGTATTGAGGGATATTTGGGGCATATCTTTTCAATTTTTAATGAATTTCTGCATCCGCAACAGCGGATAAGACATAAACCAATCAGGAGTAGATAACGCGCAGTAGTATAATCCGCCAGATAGCAAGTATATGATTTTTTCATTTAAATTCTTCCTCTAACTCTTGTTTTAATTCTTCAACCTCTTTTTGCTTAATACTGTGTTTTATCTCCTTTTCTGAATCAGTGATATTTTTTTGTAACTCAAGAGCAGTTCTTTTTTGTATGTTTGTTATTTTTTTGGAATAATTTTGAGCCGTTTTGATTGCAGGAGAGTTATTGCAAGTGCTTTTAAACAAAAGGAACAACGTTAGGAGAATCAAAAGAGATGTTAATATAGTTGTGATATTATTTTGTATAAGAGATGTGGCATTTTTCAAATGATAAAGAATGAAGTTCAAAGTGTTATAAAGAGGGGTGGTGAGGATAGAGAGATAATTTATTATTCTCATACCTCACCACTATTACATATTTATTGAATTATCGCGGTAGCCACGTTTGAAGGTGGACTTAAAACGGCTCCGATAGATGCGCCCTCAGTTACAGCTGTATCCATCTGAACTCTGATTTCGTCCTTTAAGAATTTGTTCAATGGGAGGATTGCCCCTGCGTAGGTTGCTCCAACTCTTACGAACTGAACGGTGGCGGTTTGAGGGGTTGGAACGGGTAAAAGCACTGCTATCTGTGGAGAGACTTTTACTTTTGATTGTATTTGAACAAAAAGAGCGACCACAATAGTTGCCGAAGGGTCAAACATAGATGTTTGTGGGTCTGTCCAAGTTACTGTTGCTACGCCACCTGCTACAGATACAGCGACGTTTGAAGGTGGTGTGGGAGTAGGTGTTGATATTGGTGCTTCGTCTCTGAATCCTCCGAGTCCTCTCGTAAATGCTGCTAAATTTGAACTGATGTATGCGTTAAACCCGCTCATTAGTTTATTACGGCTTCTTATAATGTTTTTAGCGCCGTTGCCTATTCTGTTGGAAACCTCTCTTGCAGCGGAAGTTAACGACTTAGCATATACCTCCCATCCATCTCTTTGTGTTTGAGTTAAAGTAGTAAACCAGCGTGATGCTAATGCTGTCTCTTGTATCCTTATATTTTTAACAGCATTAGAAAGTATCTGTGTAATGTTTCCTGTTTCATTTCTGAACGTTTGCAAACCTTTCCAGCTTGTCGCTATCATTTTATCGAACAATTTTACCTTGCCACTGAATAGTGGCCCTACTTTAACAGCCATTTTCTCTTTCCTCCTTATTATCGGCAGAGCCGCTCGTTTTATCGTTTTCTATAAAACTATCTAAACCCTTTAACCTTAAAAACCTCATCACCTCCTTTCTTAACTTTTCCTTCAATGCCCTCTCAATCTTTAACTTTCTTAAAAAATAACAGACGGCTCCTTTTACAACTTTTAGTTCCAACTTCGGACTTATTGTTTTGTATTTTCTATAAGCAATTATTAAGGATAGTATGGTATCACTTATAAGCTCGTCTAAATCGTCTGCCGTTAAATTGCTTATGTCTATGAACCTTTTTATCATTTTTATCACTTTTTCAATGATTGCTACCGTTTTTGAATTCATATATTAAAGATATATAATTAAACTGTCTGAAAGCGTCGGAATTTATAGGAAACTTGTAGTAGCTTTTATAACAATTAATTTATAATTTATGCTGTTTATATGGTTGATGATATTTATTTATCGGTTATAGGGCTGGGGAAACTTGGCCTGCCTACTGCGTTGGTATTCGCAAAGGTAGGTTTTAAGGTTTTTATCTATGACATTGATACGGTAAGGATGGATAAAATAAGAAAAGGAATATCTCCGATAGTTGAGCCAAACGTTCAGGAATATCTTAATAAATTCGGTAAGAATCTATTTCCAACTACTGGCATAAAAGAGGTTGTTATAAATTCTGATGTTAGTTTTATTATAGTGCCCACGCCGTCTGATGTAGATGGAACCTTTTCCTTAAAATTTATTATGCCTGTGATTGAGCAGATAGCTTTGGCTTTGAAAGAGATAACGAAGTTTCATATAACCGTTATTGTAAGTACCGTAACACCTACCTCTATGGATACTAAAATAAAACCGCGTATGGAAGAAGTATCAGGGAAGAGAGCCGGCGTTGATTTTGGTTTATGCTATAATCCTGAGTTTGTTGCGCTGGGTAGTGTTTTGAAGGATTTTGAAAATCCTGACTTTAACCTTATAGGTGAATCAGATAAAAGAAGCGGGGGAACGTTGGAATCCATTTATAGAAAAGTTTGTAAGAATAATCCAAAAATCGCAAGGATGAACTTCATCAACGCTGAACTTACAAAACTCGCATTGAATACGTATGTTACTGCAAAGATAACTTACGCAAACATTCTGGCAAGAATTTGTGAAAAGTTGGAAGGAGCAGATATTGATGTTGTAACAAATGCTTTGGGATTAGATTCAAGAGTTGGAGGTAAATATTTGAAAGGTGGGCTCGGATATGGAGGTCCGTGTTTTCCGAGGGACAATCGCGCTTTGAGTAGTTTTGCTAAGAAGTTGGATATGGATATAAAGTTACCTGACATCGTTGATTGGATAAACAAGCGCCAGCCACATTATCTGGTAGAGATCATAAAAAAATATTCACAAGATAATAAGTTGCCCGTAGGGATTATAGGTATTACCTATAAGGCAGATACAGACGTCACCGAAGAGTCACAGGGATTAAAAATAGCACAATTTTTACAGGAAGAAGGATACAACTGTTTTATATTTGACACCATATCACCGTCCACTCTCCCTGAAGATATAAATTATGTGAGCAACTTTGATGAGTTTTATAAGAAGATAAAGACAATGGTTATAGCCGTGCCATCCAAACGGTTCAAGGAGTTGATAATAGAGGGGGTGAATAAATACAGCACTGATGCGAAAGTGATAATTGACTGTTGGAGGTTTCTGAAGGATGTAAAATTTCCTCCACCTATTAAGTATATTAAGTTGGGTGTAGGGAAGATATTATAAAAAAGTAAGATAGTAATCACTTAAACGGATTTAGGTTGTTAGCTTTTTTTGAAACTTTTGGCATTTGACTTTTTACTCCATTCATAATCTTCTATTTGTGGTAATTTCTGGTCAAAATATAGAAGAAAAAAAATTATAGACGATAATAATAGTGATATGGGTAAGTGGTTTGAGATATTCAAAACGCAAAAAGACTTGGAGCAGAGCATCCCAAAGGTAAACGTTGAGGGTGCTAATCAAACTAATCAGAGCGGATCTTTGTTAGATAATAAAAAAGTTGAGATTTCATATACTGTGCTACTATTCTGCGCTATGATGTTTGCCGTTATGTTTATAATAGTATATTTAGCAGGATATACCCATGGTGAAACGGACAAATTAACGAACTTATTTACAATTTCTGGTAAGGTGGAGACACTATCAAAAGCAAAAGGTAATTTATTGGGAAATAACGATAGTAAAAAAGATACGGTGCCAGAAGTTGATAATAAGGTAGAACTTAAGAAAGAATTGATGAATGAAAAAGTAGTATCACTGGTAAGTTCAACAGCGGTTTCATTTGTTGTTGAATTATATTATGGCAAATCTAGACCAGAGGTAAAGTTTTTAGAGGGTCTTAGAAAAATAGTAAAGAACGTATTGAATATGGACATAGATTCTAAATACATAAAAAAAGATAAAATATTTTATATAATTCTTGCTCCTTTGAATACTGAGAGCGAGGCAAATAAAGTGATAGAATTATTGAAGGCGAAGAAGATGATATCAAAAAACAACGGCAAAGTAAAAAGTGCCAGGGAGGTAGCATTGGGTAGCATAGAAGGTACGCATTAAGGGGGTTTTGAGATGTCTATTCACAGGTCTTTGAAGTATAGCACGGTCGCAGGGGAGAGGAGAAATGTTTATAAAAGATATGAAAAAATGAAAGTGTTGGAAGAAAAGGGTCTGCTAAAAGAGAAAAAAGCATATAATCTGCCGAAAGTAAAGGTAACAGAGTAAGTTTCAATAGGAATTAGTTGTTAGTGATGCTATTAAAAAATGATGGGAAAGGATGTTAGGTAACTGCTAAAAATGGCTTTAGAAAGGACATTGTTATTAGTAAAGCCGGATGGCTATAAACGCGGCTTAGTTGGTGAGGTCATTAAAAGATTGGAAGATAAAGGGCTAATTCTAATAGGATTAAAACTTGTTCGGTTGAAGGAGGAAGAGGCAGAAAATTTATATAGTGTTCATAAGGACAAACCGTTTTTTAGTAAGCTAGTAAGATTAATAACCTCAGGACCTTCTGTGGCAAGTGTATGGGAGGGACCTAATGCGATCAATGTAGTCAGAAAACTTATAGGCAAAACGTTTGGCTTTGAAGCAGAAGCAGGCACTATAAGAGGTGATTTTGGGATTTCAAAATCCCAGAACATAGTTCATGCTTCAGATTCTCCCGCCTCTTTTGAACATGAACATAAAATATTCTTTAAAAGTGAAGAGATTATAGAGGTTACGGAAAAGATAAGTTGCTGGGACGAAGAGGATAGTTTATAATTAATGTTGAATACTGAATAATGAGGGATGAATTGTGATATTATTTTAGTAATGCTTTTATTTTTCGAGCCCTTTCTTCTTCCAATAGTTTATTAACTATAAGTTCTATATTGCCGTCCAAGAATTCCTGTAGATTGAATATGCTATATTCTATTCTGTGGTCAGTAATCCTTGTTTGAGGGAAGTTGTATGTTCTGATTTTTTCGCTACGTTCACCAGTTCCTACCTGTTCTTTTCTCATTGAGTCAATGTTTTGCTTTTGCTTGGAGAATTCGAGTTCATAAAGTTTGGCTTTTAGTATTTTTAAAGCTCTCAATCTGTTTTGATATTGACTTCTTTCTGCCTGACAGGCAACGACCAGTCCGGAGGGTTTGTGTCTTAATCTTACGGCTGTGCTGACTTTATTGACGTTTTGTCCTCCGGGTCCACCGGAACGGAATGCTTCAAATTCAATGTCTTCATCCTTTATTACTAGGTCAATTTCTCTCGGTTGTGGCAATACGGCAACTGTCGCGGTAGAGGTATGTATTCTGCCGGAACTTTCGGTTCTTGGGACTCTTTGCACCCTGTGTGTTCCGCTTTCATATCGCATAAACTTGTAAACGTTTTTACCTGTTATACTGGCAGTTACGGATTTAATGCCACCTAAATCTGTGTATGATATATCGTATATCTCCATCTTCCAACCTTTTTTATCTGCATATTTTGAATACATCCTGAAGAGTTCTGCGGCAAAAAGAGATGCTTCTTCTCCGCCAGCCGCAGGTCTTATTTCTAATAATATCTCATTGTCGTAGTTTGATTCGTTGTCTTCTATAAAAAGATTCAGAAATTCCTCATACGTTTCACTCTCTTTTTGTTCAATGCTTTTTAATTCTTCTTCCATAAGTTTTTTCATACCAGGATCTTGTTCATTCTCAAGGTGTGATTTTAGTTTTTCCTTGCTTTTAAACAAATCTTCAAGTGTTACATATTTTTTGTAGAACTTTTCCAGTGATGCTTTTTCTTTAAACAATATGGCTAATTTGTTCTGGTCTTTATATATTTGGGGGTCGGATAATTGCTTTTCTATGTCTCTGTATTTTCCTATGATATTTTTTATTTTATTAAATACTATTGTTCGTTCGTTAACATTCATATCTTACGATGAAATTATAAATTCTATGCGAAAAATGCGAAGTACAGAATATGGTATACAGATATTTTGCCGAAGAAGGATCATTGATAATGGTGCTTGTGAAAATATTTGAAAGCGACCGCTGACTGTGTGCAAATTAGTAATAAGGAAGAACTGTTTTAGGACTCTGTCTTTGTCTGGTACCTTCTTCTGAATTTTTCTACTCTACCGGCAGTATCTATAAATTTTTGTTTGCCTGTATAAAATGGATGACAGGCATTGCATATTTCAACAGTTATCTTTTCTTTCGTAGAAAATGTTTTAAAAGTGTTGCCGCATCCGCAGGTCACGATGCATTCCTGATATTTAGGATGAATGTTCTTTTTCATACTACCTATATTATAGAATTATTTTTTAAAATTATATAATAGATGTGGGAGTGGAAATTATGTGGGTATAGAAGTAAAGGATCAAGCGAAGGAGATTGATACTGTTGATTTAATGGTTGAAAAATTTCTAAATGCTTTGAGGGATGGTTACTTTATGGCTGGGTTTTGTAAAAATTGTAGATTTTTTATAGTGCCTCCTAAATCATTTTGCCAGCAATGCTTTTCTTATATAGATGCATTGGAAGAAATTGAACCTATTGGGAAGGTAGAGTCCTTTTCCAAGCCACAGGTTGATGTATATGGCAATAAACTATCTGATAATGTTTTTGTTGCATGGATAAAATTCCCCCGGGCGGTAGGGGGAATAATACATTTTGTTGAAATGCCTGCTGATACAAGACCATCACATCTTATGGAGGTGGTTGCTGAGTTTAGACCCAAAAGGGAAAGGAGAGGTTCGTTACGTGACATTAGATGTTTTAAGAAGTATATTGATTGAACATATAAGATTGGAGGATTAATAAAGTGGCGGAAGAAAAGAAAGAGAAGAAATCTATTACTCATTATTTGGGTATTGGGGTTGCGATTGCGACGATATTGAGTGTAGTTGGGAGTTATAGTGTATTATTTGTATTTATATTTTCAGGGAGGAGTAAGCCATGGCAGGTTATTGAGAAGGGTGTTGAAACGGCTAAGATTGCTGTGATAAATTTGAGAGGTGTGATTTCAGATCCCGGTACAGCGAGCAATTATTCGCATTTGCAGATTGTAAAAAATGCCCTTCGCGATGTAGAGGCGGATAAAAACGTTAAGGCAGTGGTTCTGAGAATAAATAGCCCAGGTGGCGAGGGAACATATACTGACAGGATATACGAAGAAATTCGCAGATTTAAAAAGAAAAATCCGTCCATAAAATTTTTCTCTTTCGTTGAAACAATGGCTGCGTCAGGTGGGTATTATCTTGCCTGTGCCGGTGATTATATAATGGCTGAACCGGAGAGTATTGTGGGTAGTATAGGAGTATTTTTTGGGAAACTTAACATAGAAAAACTTCTGGATAAGATAGGCGCGGAAGTTGAGATTGTAAAATCAAGCAGTAAAAAGGACTTTAGCGCTTTCTGGCGTGGTATGAGTGATGAAGAAAGAGCAATGATTGATAAAATAATTAAATCGTTTTATCAGCAGTTTTTGTCTATCGTCTATGAAGCCAGAAAAAATAAGTTAACCATGGAAAAATTAAAGGACCTCGCTGATGGTTCTATATTTACAGGCAGGGATAGTTATAGTTTAGGATTGATAGATGAGATAGGTTATTTCGAGGATTTGATAGATAAAATAAAGGATTCCATACATAATAAAGATGCCAAGGTATCAGAATATCTACCTAAAAGGTCATTATTGGATGAACTGTTTGGTGAAAAGTTGAAATTAAAATCAGTTGAACAGCAGGTATTTTCATTCTCTGGTAGCGTATGGCTTTTGTGGGAAGGGTATTTATTAAAATAGTAAGAGTGTAACATTTTAGTATCACTATAACGATATGGTAACAGAAAATAGGGATAAAAGATGGTATAGATTTTGCATATTGCACAGAGGAATGAAGAGGGCTATTGAAATAAAAATTAAGGGAGAGTAGGAATATGAGTAAGAAATTGTTATTAATGGGTATAGTAATAGTAGGTGCTGTGATATTTAAAGGTGGTGTTCCACCGGAATGCCAAAGTAAGATGCTGCCTGGATGTTTTACGCCGACCAGTCCTAATGATCCTGATTATCCTGAAGATAGAGAGATTAGGGATATTTTATATGATGAAACAGTAAAATTTTTGAAGGATCAGGATGCGAGGGCAGGGGGAGGTAAAGGGTTTACCGAGATGGCTTGTGAAATATCAGTCCAATTGATGTGTTTTGCATCTGGGGTGGAAAATGTACAGGGTGGGCAGGTAATAAGAAGAATGATAGGGGTACCTCAAAAGGTATGGCGTAAAATGTTGAAAGAAAACCGTTTTGTCGCGCGAAGGATATTAGCGGCAATATGGAATCTGGTCACAGAAGGTGTGCAGCAAGTGGATTTTAATCTGCCTGAGATAAGAAATGCTTTTGCGGATATAAGAAGATTATGGAAAAAGGGTTCAAGAGGAGGAGGTGGTTTTGCCGCAAGAGGCACCTCCGGAACTTCTCAAGGTGCAAGAGCAACAAGGAGTTTTAGTAGACCTAGTTTTCCGCGTGCAGGTGATTTTGTGCGTCGTCCACCTGTTGCTTTTGTAACACCTGCATTACCACAAGGGCGGCAGGGAACGGGTGCCGCGACACCGCTGGCGCAGCAGGGTGTTGGAAGTAATGTAGATGAGATACCACCAACACCACCTGCTAGTAGTGGTCCTTTGCAAACTCAGCCTTCTACTCCACCACCCCAGACAGGTGGAGGTTCAAGAAGTGGCGGGGGAGGGGAAGGGTTGAATATATGTCTTTTTTGCACTCCACAACAGGCAAAAGCTCAACAACAAGGACAACAAAGTAACCCACCACAAGGACAGCAAGGTAAACAACAACAAGGACAGCAAGGTAATCAACAACAAA
>CAZWFP010000008.1:24276-26698 GCA_964633175.1 uncultured Planctomycetaceae bacterium
CCACAAGGACAGCAAGGTAAACAACAACAAGGACAGCAAGGTAATCAACAACAAAACGGTTGCACCTGCGCTACAGGTGGAGAAGAAACCGCAAGCGGTGGTGAGGATAGATCTCTCTTAAAACAACTGTTGGCGACGATTGATCGAGGACTTTCCAGAACTGAAAATACTCCTAAAGAGGAGATAACCTTAGAGGAATTTAGAGACGGATTAATAAGGATAATAGCGTTTATGAAGGCAGAGGATCAGAATGCAGCAATAACTAATATTGATGGAGATACTACTTTCGACTTACCATCTGGTATGACTCTTAGGGGAGCACTATGGACTGAGGATGGTGCTGGGGGCTGTAGTGGATATTCCGAGACAGAGTGTAGAGAAGAAAAGTTAAGGGATGTTGGTCAAGATTCGGCTAAATGTCCTTATATAGTTTTGAAAAATTTAAGGATGTGTCTTGACCCCAATCGTAAAACCGATGAGTTAACGAAGACGGAGTTGGCTCTTGTTGAGCCTGTTATTAAGAATGTTCTTCAAAATCCGGACTCACTTCTAAAAACATTAATAAATGCTAATAGGAATTTGAGGACCTTTATAAGAGGATGCTCTGATAGCATATCGAGTGTTGTTAAGGTTTTGAAAGATAGGATTAATAAGAATGAGTGTGCAGGTGCATCGCAAGAAACAAAAGAAGCTATTTTAAATTCTGCAAAAGCCCTTGAAGTTCTGATGAGGAAGATAGCACTAAGAGGAAGTAAGCCACCTGGGACCTGTGAGGGGAGTGATATTGTGAGAAATTTTCACGCTGGGATCCTTGAAGCATTAGATAATTATAAGATTTTACTAGGTGTTATGCCTATTAAACTTATAATTCCTCAGGAAGAGTATGATAGGTGTTATGTAAACCTGCGCGGTGGCAATGTAAACCCCTACCAGATAGCCTCAACAAGAGCAGCTATAAAACTGAATACAACCTTAGCGGAGGCATTTGACTTGATGTTTGGTGCAACATTCAGCCAGGTAGTAGCGAATGATCCCGCCCAACAAACATGTTATAAGGATCCGGGTGGTGGTGTTAATGTGCAAAATTTTCTGGAAGCGTGTGGTAAGACAGCTCTATTAAGTAGTTCTATATGCGCAGCAGCGGGCTTGGCTAAATGGAAAAAAGATGGAGAGGTTCCGATATATACTTATCCTGTAGGAACGAACAATTCTCCTCTTGAGACGGTATACAAGAAATGTGCTTATGAGGGTATGTGGAGTTCTGATGATAGATTTGAGCACGCAAAGTTAGGAAAGAATCTTTTATTATGTATGTTATATAATGCTTTTTCAGAGAATAAGCCAGATCCAAATAATGGTTTAAGGTGGAATGATAATGAGCCAATTGCGCGATTATTATTAGGGTCTGGTTGTAGGGATGCAGATAGGATTATAAGTCCGTTGAACTACGAGGAAACAAATACAAAGCCGCCGCAATGTGCAGATGTATTCCGAGAGATGGGGCTAATTCAGCGTAATGATAATAATAATGGAAGGCCGAAGGCATTAACGTTGGCAGAAATTTTAGACGTTGCTTATTATAAGGCATCTAATACGCAAAATGCAATAATTCTTTCTGCTTTGACAGGTCCTGAAGGTGGACCTATATGGCAGTATTGTATTGACCCATCGCCAAAAAATTTGTATGACTCTATAAGAATGTTATATAAGTTATGGGCATTATTATTATTGAAATTGAGGGGTGGTGGTCTACTAGGAAAGTATGCTCCACTAGGAGAGTATGCTGAGGAATTGCTGAAACCTATTAGTAATAACATTCCCAATGACATAAGTGATGTTATTAATATGGGGGATAAGGATGGTTCAATTTTTGACACTATTGCTATGAGCACTGCAAAGAAAGAGGACCTTTTCAAGATTATTTTTGCGATAGCGCAGAAAATAGCAGAGGAGGTAGGAGCCAGCGACTCAATCACTCTGATATCTGGAAATGATGAGAAGTTGATTTATACTCTTCCTAACCCAGCTGGATCAACCCCTCCATCTCTCACTTATGAAATTGGGGGCTGCAAATACACTTATACTGAGACAAGCGGACAAGGTAACGTTACTCTTCCGGGGCAGCAATGTAGTAATGCGGAGAAGGAAAGTTCAATAATATACACAATGCAAGCGTTTATTTTATATTATATGATAGGTGCTCCTTATTTTTTTGCTAACCTAGATGGTGTTATGAAAGGGGATGAGAATATTCCGATTTTTGATATTAGGTCTGAAAGTGTAGCTGATCAGGGCTTGAATGATAGAGAAAAATTGTTAATATTTGGCGCAACTGATGCCTCCTCAGTAAGTGCGGCGGTATTTCCGTATAGAAAAAGTTATTCGTGGGGTTTATGGAGATTGCCATTTCTTGTCTATGAGA
>CAZWFP010000008.1:26798-46791 GCA_964633175.1 uncultured Planctomycetaceae bacterium
TGAAAGAACGATTGAAATACCAGGGAATGATAATAGCTGGACACCTGTTTTGACAGTGCAAAACGGGCCTAATGATAATAAGGAGTGTCTACAGATGGTTTTTAAATACACTTGTGATAGTAGTTCTGGTAATCTTGCGGTTTTACTATGGAAGGATCAAAATGGTACTACTGATCAAAATGGTAATCTTAAGGTAAGTAATTGGCTAACAAAAGACGATGAAGGGAGGTGGAAGTGGGATGAGACGGTGGCTCCTAAGGTATGTAGATACCTTATTACGGAAGGTAATTTAGGGACGCCACAAGCAGGGGAAGAAGAAGATACCTTCAAACAAAGATGGGTAAAGGTATGCGCAAGTTTGATTAACAAAGTGCTGCTTTTCATAGCACTGAATAATAAAATTGCAAAGAAGGTGAATATAAATATTCCTGATTCCCAGAACGCGAATATATTAGAGATTATAAGGGTTGAGAATAATGCTTTTAAATATTTTCCATCAGTTTTTGGATTCTATAGTGACCAGTCCCTGAGCTTGAATAATACGAATTTACTTATAAGGACTAGATTTGAGGATTTTTTGAATAAATTTATTGGGACTGAGTTTGTACTGGCAACAGGATCTTTAGATGTTCCTCTTTCCCTTTTTAAGAACATATTTAAATTTGCTAATTTTGCTGTGAAATCAGGAAAAGATGCGTTGTTGGGCGGGAATGACAGTGATGCAGGAACGATTCTGGGTCCTGAGAGTGGTGTCGGGCCATTTATTGAGAATTCGACTCTTACCAATGTGATATTTAATAATAATATAAATGCTGAGTCGTGTCAAGGCACCACCCCCCCATCCCCTCCAGACACATTTATAGAGGCCGTAATAGATGCATTGACGAGTCAATATGGCGAGGGGGCGATAAAGGGTAAGATTTGTGCGATCTTAGCTCAGAGTAATTAACAAACAAAGGGGGCAATAAAAGTATGAATGAAGAAAGATAAATATTTAATCTTGGATTTTAAATATCTAATCTCGGTATCTTTATTTTCTATTAGTTTTTTATATGTGCAAGGGGTTGATTCTAAAGAGGGTTTGAAGGAGCAAAGAGCAAAAGAGAAGGAGTGGAAAGAGAAGAAGGTTCAACTGGAAAAGGCGGTTTTTGAGGGGGATAGTGAAAAAATAAAAGAACTCATTTTTTACTTTGCCGATGAACAGAGCATAAAGAACCTGAACGTTATTTTGAATGTTTTTAGTAGGATAAAAGACGTATCTTTATACTGGAGCGTGATTGTGCTTTTAAGCCAGAAAGAGGATGTTTATGACGAAAAAGCAAGGAAGCATTATTTTCAGGTTGTTACGGAATATATATTGAAGAACAGGGACAGATATGGGTTGGATTTAATGTATGTATTTTATTGGAGGGGGACAGCGGATTTATTAAGTTATGTGAAGCGGATATATGCGAAAGGGTCTGTGGGACAGAAGATATTTGCTTTGGAAATACTGAAAAAATTTCTTGGCAAGAAGTTTTTAAGGACACTTTTATATCTTAGGTTTAAAAAGTTTCCCACTATACCGAAAGAGGAAGGGCATCATACGGTGTATCTTACCATAAGGAAACTAATATTAGAAATAAGTAATGGTGTGGACTTTGAGACGTTGAGTTTATGGGAGGATTTTTTGAAGGAAAAGAAGAATCGTAAGGGGCTTGGGAAGAGAAGGAACGTTTTAGGGCCTGCTATATTAAAAGAGGAGGGCAAATTTGAAACGCTATCGCGTGGGAGTAAGAAGATATTGGTAATAAATGGGCAGTATGACCCCCAACTTTCCAATGTTTTGAAAGATATGGGGATTGTTCATGAGTTAAAGGGCAGTTTAAGTGAACTTGATAAGAAGGCGCTTGAAAAGGCGGATGTTATATTTATTGCATGTGGTGCGTCGTTGCCGGCGGAGAGGGGTGGTGCCTCTTATACGCAGTCGGGTAGTAATAAGATTAAAGTTGCCACGAAACAAGAATCTGTTCAAGAATTGCTAAGGAATTTTGTTTTGGGGGGAGGATATTTATTTACGGAGGACCTGGGTATAAAAGATATTTTAGAGAGGTTATTTACAGGGTATGTGAGTGCTGGTGAGTCAAACCAGGTTGGGGAATATGAGATATATCCGAATGTCGGATTTTCAACTCATCCTTTACTATTAGATGTGTTTATTAGTCCACCTGTAGGAGGTATTTCTTCATTGAAGTGGAAGGCGGACATGTCTCCTGTATATAGTATTAATTACGATGAATCAAAGGTTTCGCCGATTATCTATTCACCTACTTTTGGGGAGAACAAAATATTAGGAGTAACGTTTTTTTATCCAGGGAGGGAGAATCAGGGGAAGTTTTTTCTGGGTAAGGGATATGAGAACATATTTTTTACTAAGGGGGGAAGGGTATTGTATCTTACAAGTCATTTTGGAAAGCAGCCGAAAGAGGCGTCTGGATTTGCTTTACAGCAATTGGTTTTAAATTTTGTATATGAGGCGCGGTTGCGTCAGAAGAAAGATATATTACTACCTGAGAAGAAGAAGGGGAGACGGTAAGGAGATCCTACCGTCTCGGTATTGATTATTTATTTAGAATTCGTCTGAGTAATCGGGCAATTCGGTGCCTGCACCTTCGGCGCCTGGGGCTCCCATTCCAGCAGCTCGTTTTTCTTCCTTTTCAGGAAGTTCACAAAGCACTGCTTCCGTTGTGAGCAATAAAGTTGCTACACTGGCAGCATTTCTTAGAGCAGTTACAGAAACCTTCGTGGGGTCAATTATACCCTCTTTTACAAGGTTTTTGTACTCAAGGGAGACAGCATCGAAGCCAAATTCCTTATCTTTTGACTCTTTAATTTTGTTTACAACTATTGCGCCATCAACACCTGCATTTTCGGCTATTAAGTAAGTTGGTTTTTCTAATGCCTTTTTTACGATATTGGCACCTATTTGTTCATCGTCTTTAAGTTTTAATTTTTCAACTGCCTCAATAGCTCTTATGAAGGCAATACCACCGCCAGGGACAATACCTTTTTCGACAGCGACTTTGGTTGCATGTATAGCATCTTCTACCAAGGCCTTTTTATTTTTTACTTCTACCTCAGTTGCGCCACCTACAGCGATTTTTGCAACGCCACCCTTTAGTTTTGCAAGTCGTTCTTGCAGTTTTTCTTTATCATAATCGCTGGTTGTATTTTGAATCTCTATTTCTATCTGCTTAATCCTGCCTTCTATGGCATTTTTCTTGCCTGCGCCTTTTATAATTGTGGTGTACTCTTTCTCTACAACGACTTTTTCTGCTTTACCGAGGTCTTGCAGTTCAACTTTTTCTAGGGAAATACCTAAGTCTTCAAATATTGCTTTCCCCCCTGTGAGAATAGCTATATCTTCCAGCATGGCTTTTCTTCTATCACCGTAGCCAGGTGCTTTTACAGCGCAAACCTTTAAAGTGCCTCTTAATTTATTTACTACCAGAGTAGCCAGAGCATCACCTTCTATCTCATCGGCGATGATTAAAAGTTGCTTACCTGTTTTTGCGATTTTTTCCAGCAGAGGGACGATATCTTTAACAGCAGATATTTTTTTCTCATATATCAAAATATAAGGTTCCTCTAAAATCGCTTTTAAACTTTGTGGATCGGTAACGAAGTATGGGGAAACATAGCCGCGGTCAAACTGCATACCCTCAACTTTCTCAACCTTTGTTTCCAACGTTTTACTCTCTTCTACGGTGATAACGCCTTTTTCACCAACCTGGTCAAATGCTTCTCTTATTTTTTCACCAATTTGAGGGTCGTTATTTGCGGCAATAGTTGCAATGTATTGTATCTGAGCGCTGCCTTTTACATTCTGGGAAAGATTTTCTTCTATATACTTGCAAGCGGTATCTACGGCTTTTTCTATTCCGCGTCTTAGGGCGATAGGGTCAGTTCCACTCACAACGCTTTTTATACCTTCTAGAAATATTGCTTCTGCTAATACGGTTGCGGTTGTTGTTCCATCACCTACGACATCAGAGGTTTTGGAAGCTACTTCTTTTACGAGTTGCGCACCGACGTTTTCATAAGGATTTTTCAATTCTATTTCTTTTGCCACTGATACACCGTCTTTAGTGACTGTTGGGGTGCCAAACTTTTTATCTATGATTACGTTCCTTCCTCTTGGTCCTAACGTTGAACCAACCGCCTTGGCTAAAATCTTAACCCCCTTCGCAATCCTTTCTCTTACTTCCTGATCGTAAATTATTCCTTTTGCTCCCATTTTATACCTCCTTACTTACTTTTCTATTATAGCGAGAACATCCTCTTCAGACATTATAAGGTATTCTTTTTCATCAATCTTTATTTCTGTTCCCGCATAAGATGAAAATACAATTCTATCATTGACCTTTACCTGGAAAGGAACCTTTTCGCCATTTTCCAGAAGACGTCCTTCCCCCACTGCCACAACTTTACCTTCCTTTGGTTTTTCTTTTGCTGTATCCGGTAAGATTATTCCTCCTTTTGTTTTTTCTTCACTTTCTACTCTTTCTACTAAAATCTTATCACCAATAGGTCTTACTTTTACCATATAGCACCTCCTTAAAAATTATTTATAATTTATTTCTCTTTAAATTATGGGCAAAATTTATACCCATACCTGATAAATGTTGTAATAACTATACGGTGTTATAAGGTGTTATTTGGCATTTATAAGGCATTAATAGACAAACTGACAAAATTGCAAAACCCCTAAGAAGTTTGTGGATTGATATACTGAACTAAAAATGATTTTAGATAGAAAGGATGGAAAAGTTTATTGTAATAGGTAGCAATTTTGGTTTTTTAGTTATTTTTGTAAATCATTTTGAATAATTTTCTTGTATCCTGTGAGTTTAGTTGTGATTCATAATTTTTTACTATATTTTTTACTTTATCCATCTGTTTGCTGGTGTATATAGACGAGTATATAGTTAAAAGGATGATTTCTTTACTGAATTTATCAGGGTTAACTTTCATTAAATATTTCTGGGTCAGAATCTTCAACAGTTCATTATAATTATTGTATAATTTTGCCAGTTCTGTTTTTGTATATATATTTTCCTTAAGGGCGATAAATAAAGACAGGGCTGTATCTCTTGCTAGCATTTTGTAAGCGATGGAACCTTTATTTTTATCGGTTAAATTCTGTAATTCTTCCAGTAAGTTTTTGTCGTGAGTAAATCGATATTTTAAAGCCAGGCACTGACTCTTAAGGACTATTTTATATGCTTTTACAAGTTTTGCTTTTTCGAATTTGTCTTCTATCTGTTGTTTTGTCATTATTTTTTGATTTATAAGATATTTTTCCAATGCTTTATCGTTTTCTTTTTCTATATTGTTACAAATTTTCTCTGCGAGCTGGAAGGGATCGGTTTCTTTTGGATTTGTGGTATATTCATATGCTTTATAGATTGCGTTTATGAGCAAGATCTTTTCGGATAAGTCATTTTTTATAGAATATCTTGTATTTTTTTTCATAGCGAAGGTAAGAAAGTTGAAGAATTTTATGGCTTTACTTCTTTTATATTTTATTGAACACATAATGGCGTAGTTTTGTAGCAGTTCTATTATAAAGTCAGTGGGGGTATGTAATTTTATGTATTCTTCTGTCCATGTTTCAAAGTCCTTGTATTTTTTGGTGTAATAAGATGCTTTTATTGCATCCTCAAGGGCTAATACATATATATCTTTATTTTCCGACAAAAGAGGGATAAAGTTTTTGAGGAATCTATAAGCGAGTTTAAACTGTTTTTTTTCAAAAGATATGTGGGTAAAAAGAGATGTGGATATGGATAAAAGGTATAAGTTCTGGGTTGCATTTATTTTTATTACCTCTATAAATTCAAGTAAGTTCTTTTTTGTAACCTTATTTAATAATTTTATTTGGAGGTATTTTTTTAGTATATTGGCTTCTTTTTTGTAGTTATTAGTCCATTTGGACTGGTTTATTAACGTTAATGCTTTATTAAAATTTTTTTCCTGTATTTTTGCTTTTATATCTTTTAGCAGTATTGATTGCGTCAGGTCTGACTTAGGGAAACTATTTGTAAATTCAGTTTTTAAGGAATTTAGTAGTTCATCAAAGAATCCTTTTTCCTCTTTGTATTGATTTACGTAATCCTGCAGCGACAGAATGGCATTACCTAATTTTATTTCTCTGTATTTATTATTTTTTTCATTAACTGGGGAGGTTATGAACAGGTAGTAATTCAGGATATTGCTTTCTAAATATTGGTGATTCGTTGTGAAAAATACCGTTATCATTTCCTGTAAGGTTCTTGCATATTTTGCGGTGAAGAAAATTCTCTTTTTTGCGTATAACGTATAAAAATCCCAG
The DNA here is from genome assembly GCA_964633175.1 of uncultured Planctomycetaceae bacterium. Classification (GTDB taxonomy): domain Bacteria; phylum Planctomycetota; class MHYJ01; order CAZWFP01; family CAZWFP01; genus CAZWFP01. Next base: position 33,172 of record CAZWFP010000008.1, read on the forward strand.
ATTTGTTGAGGATTATTATTGCTGATTAATTTTGCTAATTCGTTAAATATTTCTGTATCAGTTGACAAGGTCGTATTATACTGGTAATGTCTTAATATTTCTTGTGCAGTGGTGGACAGAGCATAGGAAGATTTCGCAACTATTAGATATAAAGGCAGAGCATCTTTTATATTATTGGTATACTCAAAAATCTGTGCTTTTCTGAAAAGCGCTTCTAGTTTTAATGATTGGTATGGGAAGGATAATATAAAATCAGCATCGGCAATAGATTCTTTGTAAAGAGTGTTTTTATCAGTTGCTAAATTATGTTTAAGCAAAAGTATTGCAAGATCTAATTTAAAGATTGCAGTTTTTATTATAAGAGCCGTAGCAGGGTCTAATTGATTTTTGTTATTTCCTATACTTTCTTTCTTTGTGTATATTTCTTCAACTATTGGATTAATTTTTTTTAGTATGGTAGGGATGCTTTGACTTTCATTTTTGGCAATTTTATTTTCAAGTTTCATTTTATATAACTTGCATTTCAAGAGAGATATTTCATAAGCGGACAATGCCGGGTGGGCTTCTAAATAATAATCATCAAATTCTTTTGCCAGTGAGGATATTTTACTGTCAATTTTAGGGTCGTTTTCTATGTATGTGAACTTGAAGTGGAAGAATTTTAATACGAGCGTGTAAAATTTTACCCTTAGCCCTGTTTCATCTTCTAAAATACTTTGTTTTATCATTTTCTCTGTGGGTGAAAAAACGCGCTCGATCAAATCATTTAATTCGTTCTGAAGTTTCAGATTATTTTTATTAACGTTTTGCAAATAAGAATCGTAATAGTTGAGGAAATCCAGAAGTTTTATGTAAAAATTCTCCAATTTTGCATTGTCTGCTTCATTCAACTCTTTTTTGTCATTAAGAATCTTTGAAATTTCTTTAGTGTAAGCGTCGTTAAAAAATGATAAAAATTCTTTTAGTTGTGTATTGGTAGGAGTAGTGTATAATTTTTTATATTTTATAGTGTCTAATAGCGCTTTTAACTGGTTTTTATATTCGGTATCAGTAGATTCCTGTATTTTCTCGTTAATCCATTCGTTGGAAAGCTCAAAGAAACCTTTATCTATTAACATTTCGAAAAATACAAGTTCATTTTGTTCAAAAATAGGGATCCATAGCAACAGCGACAATAGGAATGAGATAGTGAGATAGTGAGACGTTAAGGGGGATTTTCGCATATGGGGCAATGACAGGATATGAGGTTTGACTTCTGAGTTTTGAGTTTTTATTTCACTTATCATTAAGCATTGATAATTTCTATATTATTCTTTTTCTTCTGGAACGATGATTTTAGCAGTGACTAATATAATGAGTATTCTTCTTTGATATCCCTTTACTTTTCTTGAGAAGAGGGAGCCGAGAATTGGTATTTTAGATAGAATGGGGACCTCTTGTCTTGCGGTTCCTTCTACTCTACCTGTTAAACCTCCGATTAGAACAGTTCCGCCGTCTGGTACCACGATGCTAGTTTTTAATTCCTGGAATTCTCTTTCAGGAGTTTCTATAAATCTTTTTACCTCCCCACTTGACTGGGAAGATTGGGGCGCTCCGGCAATGGTTGTAGTTGTTGCCGCTACAAATTCTATTTTTCTTATATCAGGTGGTGGTGGAATTAAAGAAACAACTTGTGGTTCTAATTCCAGGCGGATGTATTTTCTATCATTATCAACGATGGGCCTTACGTCGAGGAATACACCGTCCACGATGTCTGCCGTCTCTAGTGTAAGTAAAGGTTGTCCCGGTATAGCTCCAGCATCTTGTAGCTTTTTGACGTATTTAAGTTTATTTATATTTCTGAAATATACTCTTTCGCCATTATGTGCTATGATGTTTTGTCCGAGAAGTGTCTTTATTCTTCTGTCTCTTTCAACGGCTCTGAGGATTGCTCTTATCTGGGTATTTCCGAGTAAAGTATATTGAGCGGTAAGCCCGCCTGCTGGTTCTAATATGTTTCTAAACAGAGTGCGAACAACTTGGTCGTCAGCCATAATGTTTTCCAGACGTGCTCTGAGGTCATGTGATTGTCTGAAAATACCTGCCGAGGGTTGGTCTTTTATCACTGGAGGAATAGGCGGTTGTCCCTGGGATGTAGGAACTATTTTAGCAACATCCTTGCTAAAAAAACTGAAAGGTGGGTTTGGAAAGGAAGAAAGTAGCACTGCATTATCAAAATCATCTGCATTTAATCCTCTCATATCAATGCCTATATCTTGTATGAAATCCTCAGTAACCAGCAAGAATCTTGTTTCTACTGAGACCAATATACTTGAGAAATGTCTTACTTTTTTTAATATTTCTCTGACGATTAGATGTGCCTCTTCTGGAGCGGTTACTGATATCACACCGAGGTTTTCAGCATTTTCTTTATTAAAGAATTCTTTAACTTTGTCGTCATTTGGATTTGAGCAGTCTAAAGGGGTTGCGCCTTCTTCACCCTCTTGACCGGTGGAAATAAATTCCTTTATTTCTTTACATATAAGGGTCACCAATGCATCAGGCGCTATGCCAGGTAGGGAATCCACTTGAAACTCTTCCTCTGCGCCGACAGCGGGAATTCTTGGTGTTTTGGATAAGGTGTTTATGGGTTCAATAATGTCTCTTACGTTGTATAATTTTGTAATAAATTCTTCTTTTATTATTTTAGGGCTTTTATCCATAAATAGTATACCCCCCGGAACTATTTTGATAATAAGATTTGTGAAAACCCTTTTCAATTCCCTTATAAAATCCTCTCCAGTTCCACCTGGGAATGTATATTGTGATGGAAGTTTTATCTCATCTAAATTTTTTGTGCCCACATAATTGAAGTTTATTTTAATTCCCTGATCTTCTGCAAATGTTCTTAATGGGGTTATAACGGTTTCCAGATTTGATATGGTATATGCCTCAACAGATAGTTTGCGTAAATTTGTTATTACCTCTCTTTCAAATATACTTTCTTCCTTTGCTTGAATTATGGGAATATCTGGTTTCCTTTTTTTGATTTCTGCCCATACTTCTTTGGAAGGAAAATTGAACTCTTCGGGTGGTATAATTGTCTTACTTTCTTCCATAATTTTTCTTTTTGCCTCCTCCTCTTCCTGGATGGTTTCTAATTCTTTATTTTTATATGCATATTCTGCTTCGTCAATTTTGGCGCTTAACTGTTGAATTTTTCTGTTAAACGGGGCTATTTCTTGTGCTTGTTTTACTAGCTCCTTTGCCTTTATAAAGTTTTTTGCTTTTAAATGATATAGTGCTTCTTTTATTAGTTGTTGTAATTGTTTTTGTGTGTATGCTTTTTCTTTTTCTTCAATGTTTTTTGCTTCTTCCTGTGCTTTTTCCTGCAGTTTTTTTTCACTTATGAATTTTTCTTTCTTGATTTCTTTCTCTATCTGTTTTAAATATTCTTTTGATTTTTTTTCAATGTCTTGTAGTTTTAATTCATAAGGGAACCATTTTAACGTTTCAATAACTTTTTTAAATTTTAGTTTAGCATCCTGATATTTTTTTTCCTTAAAATTGTCAATTGCCTCTTGATATAGTTTTATAACCTCAAACCTTGCTCCTTGTATCTGAGCAAGTATTCGTTGAGTTTCAGCGCGAGCTATAGTGCCGATATCGCCAGGGGTTACTTCTCCTAATTCTAATTTTATGTCTTCAAGCAATGTTTTTGCCTGGGTATTGGAAGGGTCATATTCTAACGATTTTAAAAGAGCAGACTTGGCATTTTCCAGTTCTCTTGAGTTGTATAATTCTTTACCCATTTGATAATATTTATCAGAGAGGAATTTGCTTACTTGTTCTTTTTCAAGCATCTCTTTTTCCAGTTCTTTTAGTATTTCTTCCGGTTTTCTGGTTTTTTCTTCTGTTGCACCTGTTTTTCTTTGCTCAGCATCTTTTTCTCGTTCAACCACCTTCTTTTCTAATTCTGCTATCTCTTTGCGCAAAACATCCTTTTTATCTTGTGGTTTTGGCACCTTATTTTTTTTGGATAATGTTAAAGGTTTGCATTGTATAAATAGTATGACTGCCAAAAGTGAGATAATAGGGCAGCGAGGAAGTTTAAAAATTGAAGATAGGAAATGGATCTTAGATTTTGAATTTTCCATTTTAAATCTTTAAGTGCTAAATGTTAAATTATTATTTTCTTTTTTGTATCCTTCTGGTGGTTTGTTCATTTATTATGGGTAAACAAGATTAGGGAGTTTGATTTCTTTGAAACTTTTGAGTTATGCAAATTCATTGTGCGCGACCGTAGAAATCTTGTTTTTCAACAGATGTATTCATTTTTGGTAATTTTATATTAATTTTTTTCATTTATTTGCTTTCTCTTCTGGTTTATCTGATTTTTTCTCGTCTTTATCTTTAGTATCTTTATTATCTTTTTCTTCTTTTTCTTTATCTTCTTTAGGTTTCTCTTGAGGTTCTTTAGGTTTAAAGTCATCGAACTCACAGGGCATTTCTACTATACTATCATCTTCACACCTTTGTTCTAATTCTTCTTCTGATTTTTGCGGATTTAGTCGACAGTATTTTGCGACAAACTGTGGAGCAAATTGTCCTTTGTATTTGACTTTGCCTGACATCTTAACAGATATTAAAATAAAATCAGTTGATATTTTGCTTGAAGGGATTTTTATTTCCTTTTTTACGGTTATGGGTGAAGTACCTTCAACCATTGTGCCATCATCATTATATTGTTGGACATGGATGTATGCTGTACGGGTGGTTGTTCCATAGTTAGAGCATCTGAGGTAGAACTTTCTTTTTGCGTGGGTGGTTTGTTCGTCAGAAAATTCTGAAACTATTTTCTGGCCATCTTTTGTAGTGCATACCTGTTGGACTTTATATGTGTAGTCCTTATCAGGTTCTACTTTATCATCAGTTTTTGTCAGTTCGTCCACGCCTGCTGTTATGTATGGGTTGTTTTCCCCTTTATCATTTCTATATATATTAAATTCGCTTAGTGTTGCACCAAGAGTAGAGCCTGGTGTGATGTTAATGTTTATTTTTCCTACCCTACTTTCGACTGCTACTTTAGGTTTTTCGCATTTTGTGATTTCTTTTGGAGAAGTTTGTGCTGAGGTTGGTGGCGCTGTAATAATTGTTTCTGATGTTACAGAATAGTTGATAAAAAGGTCGTATTCAGGTATTTCTTCGTATAATGGGTCAGTGGGGTTTTGCGGTTTTTTTTCATACAGAGATGTTTGGAGAGTCAGTTGGGGCGAGGTGAGGTTACTTCTAAAGGTGTCTGTTTGATATTTATGGGGTTTATACGATTTTGGGGCTGTAAAAGGTATATTTGCTGTGTTTATACTATCAGTTTTTGAGCGATAATCAATAAAATCGGCTGCTTCATGTAAAAATATTTTAGGTATGATGGCATTGAATGCAGCCAGAGATATTGCTCCGAGAACTAAGAAGAATTTATCTATTTGATTTTTCATCTTTTGGTTTTTCTTCTTTGCTTTTCTTTGGTATGTTATTCCAGCATTCCGTTAATCCCGCAGGGTCATATAAAAATACCAGAAGTTCTACTAAAAATTCAAAGTTATCGTTAATTATATTTTTTATCTCCTCTTTTTTACTTTCTAATATCTTTTTTTTCTCCTCTTCCCATAGTTTATTTCCATCTTGTGTTTGAGGATAATCCTTCTCTTCTCTTTTTAAAGTAAAATGTTCCTGCCCTATATTATTGTTTAATTTAATCAATGTTTTACTAATAGCGATAGGGACCGGGAATGTTACATTCAATTGTTCAAATGAGGATTTTTTATCTGGGGTAGAAGGAGCATTTATCTTATATAGCGCTTTTAGTAAATTAGAAAAATTTTTGTAACTGGAAGAAAAAATAAAGACCAGAGGTATTGTGGTTCCTAACTCTTTTGGATAAGTAGAAAATTGAGGTGACATAGATTGTTCCACTATTGATTTTTTAACGTTGTCATCCATTGATTCTTTTGAAATAGTGGACAAATCCCAGTATCTGGATTTTAAACTGTCTAAATATAATTCAATTTCCTCCTTCTGATCAGGATTGCATTTTACCTTTTGTAATTTCTGCTTGAAATCTTTTTCTATGAGTTTACTATCAACAAAGCAAAGGCAAAGTGTAATCTGCGATGCTAGATTTATTTTGGGAGCGTATTTTATCATACTCAGTTTTATGGGGTTGTAAGATGAAATGTATATTGATTTGAGATTGACGTTTGCGAATTCGGAGATGTTATCGACAATGTATTGTGCTAGTAATAGCGATGGCATGGTATTATTGTAGTCGGTTAAGAATTGTTTTGATATTTCTTCTTTTTTGATATCTTTGTTTTGTGCGATATTTATAATATTTCTTATAGCGTCTATGATATTTTTATACACTAATTGAAATTGCTGGCGGTAATCTGCTGGCCCTAACTCAAGGAGAGATAGCATTGTTTCATTTTGTGCATCTGGATTGTAGTCTGGCTCCAGTTGGTTTGCATTGTTGCGGAGCATTTTTCCAAAATTTGACGGCGAATTACTCTCTTTTAGTTTGTTGAGCCAATCTTTTAAGTCCTGGATAGTTCGATCACGGTCAAGTTCTGTTATGGTGTCAGGGAGTTCATAATCTCTTTTATAACCGCCTATTGTCATAATCTTATTGAAAAACTCGTAATGTTTTTTATTATTACTAGTGTCTAAAGAAGGTATAGAGGTCTTTATTTTTTCCAAAACGCTGTCCAAGTCTTTATTTATTTGCTTTGCTTTCTCTACCCAGTTGTTGTTAGGTAATTGTTTACTTGCCAATGCGGTGCTTAACATTTCAGCATTATTTTTAAATTCTTCTGGGAGATTTTGTAAGTTAGAATATTTTGATATACCAAGATATGAGATCGCAATACCTGTGATAGTACTAATAACGGCTACAATTCCTATTATAAACCAGAAAAGGTCTTTTTTTTTGCTCATCTTACTATCTTTGTTCAATCATAGTAGCATTAACTATATCCGCAAGGTTAGCAAGGTCGTTTTCTGTTAATAAAATATCATAACAGTTATATATATAATATTTTCCTTCTTTAATGTCTTGACATTCATAAAATGGTTTAGCGCATTTTTTTTCTAATTTTTTGCAGGTGGCTTCTTTTGGTTGTCCGAGCATTTGTTTTTTAATGGGGTTACAGGTGTTACTTTCCCATACACAAAATGTTCTGGTGAATTTATCTATAAAAATTGCAGGTTTACAGGTATTATTTATCCATTCGCAAGATGGCTGGGGGCATTCTTCCTGCTTTGAGATAGTAGAGCATTTGTTGGCTGGGGGTATTTGCTGCATTATTTTTGAATGAATTTCTTCTATGGGATTAAGACGGAGGTCTTGAAATTCTTTTTGTGATGCAAATATGATAGAGATGTTATAGATCTTGTTAACTTCTTTTATATACTTTCTTGTGAGTTTGTTTTCATCTTGAGTTGGGGCGGGGGTATTCTCTAAAAATGTAGTATAGTCGAATCCTACTATGTATATTTTGTTTTGTTGCTGGTCAGATGGTATGGAAAGATTATGAGTTTTTATTGAATATAGTAATGCGTCTAAAATATGAATGATTCTGTCTTTTTTATCATACATATCGGCTATGTAATTTAAAAGGTTTGCCTTTGGAAATTCATTTTTTATATTGTTGTAATCATCAAATGTCTTTTTATTTTTTTCTACGATTGCCTGCATTGTTGTAACATTTTGAAATAGCATGTCGGTTTTCTTTGAAAACGAAAAGTATGCTAAAACTACTGCTACAATTAGTAATACAACTCCTACCAGCGCAAGAGGTTTTTTCTTGGTAAACTTTTTGTATTCTATTACGTAATGTGGTGTGAAGTTCAATGCCACCTCGCTCAGATGTGATGCCTGAAGGGCAAGTCCTATGGCGGGGTAAAGGGATAGTAGTTCTTGAGTAATGTTTTGTTCTATGGCAGGATGGACATAGATAGTTTGAGGCGTATCCAATATGCTTGTTTTTATGAGAGAGGCATCCTGCAATAATTTAGCGAGGTTTTTTATTTTTGCGGTGCTACCGCATAGTTTTATTTCGCTTACCACTGCTTTTTTGGATGTATATTTGTAGAAATTTATTGACCTGTTTATTTCTGTGGATAGATTTTTTATGAATGGGTTTATTGTCTGTAAAAGTTCATTAGTTAATTCTCCATTTTTTAATTCGCGCGCCTCTTCTTCCGTTACCCCCATCTTACTAACTATAAGTTTGGTGATATCCTTGCCAGACAGTGTCAAACTTCTATGCCAGAATTTTCCTTCTTCTATGATTATCATATCATTGTTTGTTTCGCCTATATCCAGCACTAAGAAAGTTTCCTTCTTGTCAGCGAATTCATATCTCAAATACGAATATAGTGCCAACGGCGCAAATTGTAGGACGTCTACTTTGTATATTAAATCCCCCAAAATCTGCTCAACTTGTTCCATTACTTCATATTTTGCTGCTATAACGATAATGTCATATTCTTCACCAGGATTATATGCTCTATTTACTTTATGATAACTCCATATTGCTTCGTTTACTGGGAAAGGTAGGTATTCATTTATTTCAAAAGATAGGGTGTTGTATAGTTGCTCTTCAGGTTGTGGTAGCATTTTTATTTGACGGCTGAAAATTGCATGTGATGGGAAACTTACGGCTAATTTACCCTTTATCTTGTTTCTTTTTAATAGGTTCTCAACGGCAAAGTTGACGTTTTGTAGCATCTCTTCTGGTGTTTCCCCTTTTGTTACGTTTTCCGTGTCAAAGTTTATTATGGTTAATCCTTCTTTTTTCTCTTCTAAGGTAACCAGTTTTAAACGTGAAAAACTTAATTCTAACCCAACGCCTATGTTGCCCATTCTTTGAAATTAGAATTTTAAATTTAAAATTTTAAAATTCTTCAGACAATCTTTTTGCTTTTAGTATGTCTTCTTTTAGTAACAAATAATCCTTCTGATTTCTAAGTATGTAAGCAGGGTGATAGGTCGGTAAATATTTTAATCCGTTAAATTCACATAAATTACCTCGTATCTCTTTCATACTTTTTATGTTGGGAATGTATGTTCCTAAAATTGACTGGGCAGAAACGGCTCCTAAAAGCACGATGAGTTTGGGTTTGATGTATTCAATTTGGAACCTCAAATATTTGCTGCATTTGCTTATTTCGTAAGGTAAGGGGGGTCTGTTTTCAGGAGGTCTGCATTTTACTATATTAGTAATATATATATTTTTTCTATCCCAGTTAATTTCCTGTAATATCTGGTCTAGAAGTTTTCCTGCTCTTCCGACGAATGGAAGTCCTTGCATATCTTCGTCAGCGCCAGGCGCTTCTCCAATGAACATTATTTTTGCATTTTGCGCTCCATCACCAAAGACAACATTGGTCCTTTTTTCACTCAAAGGACACAGTTTACATCCAAGCGCTTGGGATTTCATTTCTTTCCATATATCTTTACTTTGACGTGCGATTTTGCCCCTTTTGGGTATAAAATCCATTCCAAAAAACTTTGCAATATCTATGATATTTTTTTGTATAAATTTTTCTTTTAATTCCACGATTTGAAATGGCGCCCTAACTACATGCTACTGTTGTGCTATTTATCGTTTAGCATCTGTTGTTTGTATATAGAGCTGTTTAATATTGTCAAAAATTTATTGACAGCCATATCTAATGAACAATCGAGGGTGCAACCGGATGCTCTTAAATGTCCACCACCACCAAACTTTTCCGCTAATTTTGCAGCATCTATTTTGCCATTCGTTCTTATACTGGTTCTTATCTTCCCATTTTCTTCTCGCAAAAGTAATGCCACCTCTACACCATTGATTGATTTTATTAGATCTATGTATTCCTGAAAGTCGTTTGGAAAGAATTTTACTTTTTCAAAAACATCTTTTCCTAATGCAATGAGGGCTATTTTACCACCGTTAATCAGTTGTATCTTTTCTATGCATTCTGCCTGTAGTTTGAGTTCGTTGACGGTTTTGTTACAATATAGATTTAAATATATCTTGCTCATATCAATGTTGTATTTAGAAAGTTCGCAAGCAATGGCGAAAGTGTTTTGTGTAGTGTTGGGGAAGGTAAATCTTCCTGTATCAGTTGATATGGCGATAAAAAGCGCCTCTGCTATATTTTTGTCAAACTTGACTTTGAGTTTCTTTATGAGTTCAAATACAAGTTCTCCCGTGGCTCCTCTTTGCGGTTCAACCCAGTTTATATCTCCATAAAAGGAAGAGGTTTCATGATGGTCGATGTTTATTACTGGCGGATTTTCTACGCGCTTTTTTATTTCATCAAGATTGGGAAATTCCCCTGAATCAAAAGTTATGATAAGGTCAAATTTTCTGCTTTTTAGTTTTTCTATATCCGTTTCAATAGTATCCAAACCTTCAAGAAATTTGAATGGAGAATTTTCTTTTTTCATTTTTAAGTTAAAAATCAAAGGCATTTTGTTCATTTTTTTTAATGCGTGATATGTAGCAATTTCACAGCCCACCGCGTCTCCATCGTATCTATGATAGACCGTTAATAATATTTTTTCAGACTTCTTTATTAACTTTATAATCGTATTTAATATGGTTTTTGGATTTTTACTTCTAACTTTCAACATATTATTGTATTTTTGGTAATGTTATGTCTTTTTGTTTGTCATATTTACCCTTTTTATCTTTGTAGGAGAATTGACATTCTTCATCAACTTCAAAGAATAAGACCTGTGCTATGCCTTCATTAGCATAAACTTTTGCGGGTAACGGGGTTGTGTTAGAAATTTCTAAAGTTGCGTTTCCTTCCCACTCTGGTTCGAATGGAGTGACGTTAACAATAATGCCGCATCTTGCGTAAGTTGATTTTCCCACGCATAGGGTTAAAACGTTGCGTGGTATTCTGAAATATTCTACTGTAACAGCGAGTGCGAATGAATTGGGGGGTATAAGGCAAATATCTCCTTCATAATCAATGAATGATTTGGGGTCAAAATTTTTTGGGTCTACTACGGCGCAGAGGGCATTTGTGAAAATCTTGAATTTGTTTGAAACTCTTATATCGTATCCGTAAGAAGATACGCCAAACGATATTACGCCCTTTGAAATCTGTTTTTCACAAAACGGCTCTATCATTTTGTGTTCAATGGCAAATTTTTTTATCCATTTATCATTTTTCAAACCCATTTTTTTTCTTTATTCCCTTCGATACCCTTCAACAGTTTGTTATGTCCATCCTGCCGTTCGGAAGTAAGCGGCTGGAACCCTAATAGAACCATTAGGGATATGAACCTCCTACGAAAATCGTAGCAAGATTCAATAAAATCCCAGCACTTTCCACTACTGTGGTTCCCCCTTTTAACTCTACTTCCGTCTCGCACAGGACAGACAAAGGATATTATAAAAGTGCTAAATTTTAAAATCGAAGATTTAAGATAGATATGGAATAAAAACTCAAAGATCAGTTCTTGGCTTCTGGCTGTTTTTGCAATCTAAATAGTCCTGCAGAATTTTCTGAGCAGATGCTTTGTTTATTATTGCCTTTTTGTCCTTTCTTTTTTTCTTTGCTATGAGCAATTCCTTCTCCACGAATTTCGTGGTTAGCCGCTCATCAAAAAAATCAAACTTAATTTTTTTAAAAGAAGGTTTTTTTTTCAACTCTTCTACAAAATTTTTGACCTCCACCATTGCGTAACTTTTTTTACCACTTAACTTATATGGCATGCCTATCACAATTTTTGATATTTTTTCCTTTGTTATGATTTCTAATATCTTTTCCTGGACGTATGCAACGTTTTTGTTTTCTAATATGTCGTAGGGAAATGAAAATTTATGTTCTTCGTCTGATATGGATAAACCGATATATTTTGTTCCCCAGTCAATGCCGAGGTATTTCATAAAATAGTTTACGGCTGAACTTGCAAGAATAAGAAGATAGAGATAAGAATAATAGAATTTGTTGAGTATTTTATATTTGATGAATTCTGGTTTGCTATTGTAATGGTTGTATCTCTTTTACATTTTTCATTATTAACTATTCCATTGACAGATGGCTGATTACTTTTTTATCTTAAGAAGCTTTTTTATGTTGTCTTCAATTTGCGTTATGTCAGAGCAGAGAACTTTTACAAGTAGTTTAGGGTATCTGTTTGTGTGTATGGTGCATTCTTTGGCGTTTTTGTCGTAGAAAATGGAATTGGCATATATGTCTTTTGTTTCCGTTTTTAAGAGGAATAAACGATTGAATTTTATGGTTTGATTGTATTTCTGATAATCCTCAACTTTTATCCCTTTTAAAAGTTCAATTAAGTTTCTTCCCTTGTCATATTTTTTTAGTTTAAACCTTCCTTTGTAACTTACTAACCATTTGTAATCGTTTTTACCGATTTTTTTCTTTTTGAAAGTTGTTTTTCCACTGATAAAATTGTCAAATTCAAGACTGCTTACCTCGTGTGCAAAAAGGTCAGATGGAATTAATTCTCTTTCAATTGCTTCAAACCATGCTAATTTGAGCGGTTCTACGTAAGCAGAGGATAGTAAAAAGCACGTTTTTTGAGGTGGTGCGATTGCATAATAATCTTCCTTATCCTTACTTTTTTGGCTTCCTATAAGAATAGTGTAACTTTTTCTTATTTCTTTATTGTCTTTTTTTTGGGTATATTTTATAGTTACTGTATATTTAGGTTTATCCTTTATACATTCTGAAACATTTTTTGTTCTGTCGATGTCCGTTATGGTGATATAGCCGAATTTATCAAGTATTTCTTTTATTTTTGATTCAGAGGCAGGAGCGATACGTGGTTTTTTGACCCACCATTTTTTACCTGCTTTTACGAAATTATATTTTGAATCACCACGTATAATTATTTTATATATATTATCCTTTTCCACAATTTTTAATTCTTTCTTAATCCAGAATTGTTTTTCGATGCTTATATCATTTTCGAGGAGGGGGTCAACTAAATATACTTTACTTTCGTTATTGAATCTGAAAAATGCGCCTGTGCTGTTTTCATTGTTTTTTCCGATAACTATGCTGGTCAGTTCTTTACCGTTATTGTAGAAAGTTGTTTTTATGCCGGTTTTTGTTCCAACATTGTAGACATCAAACTGGGCGGGGTCTATGGAGACAATCTTACCCTGCTTAATCTCGTTAAGTCGCGAGAGTAATGCGACAATTCTTGACATATCAGCGGGATAGTTTATATCCTTTACCTTCCATTGTTTTTTTGTTTTTACGAGCTCGGTTTTTTCCGTGCCCTTTTCCAAAATTATTTTATCCAAATTATCAGCATCTAATTTGAATTTGAGAGAGATAAAGTCAGGCTTATATGCGTTTCTTTTATATTCTGTGTAATAGTTGGCAATTAGATATACAAAGAACAGTAGTATGGATATAGTCACAAGAGTAAGAATCGTCCTGTTCATACGATTTTAATTATAAAATTATTTGCTTTTATTGTTGTTTTCTCATTTTAATCCCAGAAATTACCACAAAGAGGGAATACCTTAAAAAGTCAAAGGTCAAAACTCAATGGTCAAAAGGTCAAGGTTTAAAAATTTAAGGTAGCACAGACATTTCTGTCTGTGT
>CAZWFP010000009.1:0-46178 GCA_964633175.1 uncultured Planctomycetaceae bacterium
AGAATATCTCTTGGTGAGTTATTATAAGGAGTTGCAGAGACCAAAATTACTCTTTTCCCGCGGCAGATTTCAGCAAGCTTTTCATAACTAATAGTTGTTTCTGTTCTGAAACGATGTGCTTCATCTATAATAATATTTCTATACTCTCTTAGATCTATTAACTTTATTGCCTCATTAAGTTTACCAATTGATTCAAACTCAGCTGGAAAATGGAAATCGGAAAAAACATTTGGCCAGGAACCGGGATTATTTTTATCAAGAAGCGCAGGCGGTGCTATAACAAGGGTTCTACCATCAAGCTGTCCTGCAAGCATAGTTGCTACATAGGTTTTACCAAGTCCCACTACATCAGAGATAAAAACTCCACCATATTCTTCTAATATCTTCTTTGCATTCAGAACTGCCTGCTCTTGATATTCAAATCTTTTGAAATCGTAAGGCAAATATTTTGTAAAAACTTCATCAGTTCTTCTCAATTCATCCTTAAAATACTCGTATAAAAATTTAAGATAGAGTTCGTAAGGGGTAATATTTTGATTAAGCCAGGTTCTTTCATTTATTGTCTGAATACAATTTTCACTAACATCAACAGCATTTTCCCATAATTCTTCAAATTTCTGTTTTGCAAACTCATAATCAGAAGCGTTTTTTAACTCAACATTAAATTCAAGGTTGTCCACAAGTCCAGATTGAGTAAAATTGCTTGAGCCCGTGATAACCCTTCCTACATCCCTATCACCTTCTCTAAAAGTCATAATATATAATTTTGCATGAATATTCTGAGATGGATAAGCCATTATCTCCAGTTTTCCTTCTTTTATCCATTCAATAAACTTTTGAACTCCCTCTTCAACCTTACAGCTATCTTCTGAATCAGCCATTTCATTTTCTAATATACTCTCAACCTTTTGTTTTGTCTCTGAATGAGAGAGTGGAAACGAACTTTGGAGTTGATCTTCTGCACCTCTTATTAAATCGTAAGTTTCTTTAGTTGTTCCAATCCCAATAAGAATTCTTATTTTCTCAGTTCCTTGTAGTGGCTTATATATGGCATAAAACCCACTTACATAAAAATAAGCAACTAGACAATCAAAGAACTTACAATCCTTAATTAGTTGGTCAAATCTATCCTTAAGTGTTTTACCTGGTTCATTTGATATAAATGTTAAATCTAATCTCTCTTTAGTCATTTGTTATATAATATTCATTCATTGAGACTAATTTAATTGATATATTATACGTTGCATTTGTATTATTATTATTTTCCAAAATTTAGTGATGTATTGCAAATGCGCCCAGCAGGAGTTGAACCTGCAACCTACGGATTCGTAGTCCGGCGCTCTATCCAATTGAGCTATGGGCGCTCATATCAGCTATTTCCTATCAGAAATTTTATAAATAAAAAATCTAACAACTTTTAAAAGATACTTCTCTGCCTCGGCTTGTCCTTGTTCAATTTAAGATATTCAAATCCTTTATCGGTTAATTTCCTCCCCTTTGAAGTCCTCTGGATAAGATTTAACATTAATAAATATGGTTCGTAAACATATTCTACGGTATCTTCACTTTCACCCACTGCCTGCGCTATTGTTTTCAACCCTATCGTCTCGCCAGAAGAACTTGCCAACATTTCCAATATTTTTCTGTCAATAGGATTTAATCCTAAATCATCAATACCCATATTCGCCAAAGCGGTCTTCGTTATATCTAAATCTATCTTCTTTTTATTTTCAACCTGGGCAAAATCTCTCGTTCTTTTCAATACCCTGTTTGCAATTCTAGGTATACCTCTGGTTGATTTTGCTATTAAATCAGCAGCATCATTATCTATATCTATATTAAGAATCTTGGCGCTTCTCTTTATGATTCCTACCATATCCTTTGTATCGTAAAACGACAGTTTCTCTATAACGCCAAATCTCGCTCTGAACGGCTCTGAAAGTAATCCCTCCCTCGTTGTAGAACCGATAAGTGTGAACTTTTTCAAAGGCAGTTTTACACTCCTTGCATAAGGACCTTTATCCAGAGTTATAGTTATAACATAGTCCTCCATCGCAGAATATAGATATTCCTCCACTGCTGCTGGGATTCTATGAATTTCATCTATAAAAAGAATGTCTTTTTCCTGCAGTTTTGTAAGGATACCAACAAGGTCTGCTGCTTTTGTAAGAACAGGCCCTGTTGTATATGTTATATTGACATTTAACTCTTTCGCAATAATGTAAGATAAAGTAGTTTTACCCAGACCAGGCAGACCTGTAAGAAGTATATGATCTAACGCTTCATTTCTTTTTTTTGCTGCCTCAACATATACAGATAGATTTTCTATTACCTGTTTCTGTCCTATAAATTCTGCAAAACTTTGTGGACGTAACGATTTTTCTAACTGTTCATCTTCCTTAGATGTTTTCAGCGAATAAGTCATAAACCAGTTATTAGCAGTTAGATATTAAAATCGTATTATCTATGAGGTAGGTTGAGGTGTTTCTGGTTTTAGTTGGGATTTTTCTTGGATGGATTGTTTCGGTTGTTCAACAGGGGCAGCGGGAAGAGATTCCTCTTTTTCTTGTGTCTTCTCCAACCGCGTTTCCAATTTTGTGGCTCTACCAACTCTTTCTCGTAAATAATACAATTTTGCCCGACGAACTTTACCTTTTTTAAGAATTTCTATATTCACAATATTAGGGGCATTCAAGAAAAAGATT
Source organism: uncultured Planctomycetaceae bacterium (assembly GCA_964633175.1). Taxonomy (GTDB): domain Bacteria; phylum Planctomycetota; class MHYJ01; order CAZWFP01; family CAZWFP01; genus CAZWFP01. The sequence goes on from CAZWFP010000009.1 coordinate 2,706, forward strand.
CTTTCTACACCAACACCATCAATGATATTTCTTACCGTTATAGTTTCTGATAACCCCCCGTGCTTTCTGGCAATTACCAATCCTGAAAAGTGCAAGGTTCTTTCCTTATCCTGCTCTTTTATTTTATAATACACTTTTACATCACAACCAACCTGAACATCTTTAAACTTGTCCTTATTAACACAGTATTTTTGGCGCACTATATCCATTACATTAACCATGATTGGCTCTCCCAATTAAATGAAGTTTCTTTTCTTCTCTCCACCTTTCTATTTCCTTATGATTACCCGTAAAAAGAATCTCAGGAACTTCCAAGTTTAAGAATTTTTTTGGTTTTGTATATTGGGGATAATCAATTTTGTGCTTTGTATCAAACGTTTCATACTTAGTAGATTCCTCGTTATTCACACAACCTGGTATAAGTCGCGCTATGCTGTCAATAATAGACATTGCGGCAACCTCACCGCCTGATAATATATATTCTCCAACAGAAATTTTTGTGTGAGGGATAAGCGCAAAAACCCTTTCGTCAATACCTTCATAATGCCCACATATTATCACAAGTTCACTCAGATCTACATAGGCTCTGGCTAACTGCTGATTCCACAACATTCCTCTTGGGTCAGTTATTATAACTTTACTATTTACTGGCAATTCTTTCTCAAACGATTTATAAGCATTATATATAGGTTCTACCCGTAAAATCATTCCAGGACCTCCACCATAAGGTCTGTCATCAATTTTTCTGTGCTTATCAGATGTAAAATCTCTTAAATTATACACCACAATGTCCAAACCCACTCTGTTTTTAGCAAGTTTCACAATACCCTCATTCAGAAATCCCAAAAAAATATTAGGGCATGCGGATAATATTCTTATTTTCTTCATAACGCTACTATTATATCTTCCATTAAATTTTAAATAAATTCTGTATAGATTGCGCAGAAATTACCACACTTTCAAATTCCCCTTTTGTAGTTTACCTTCCATCCTTCATTCTTCATTTATTCCGAATTAGCGCGTTTAGAGCCCAACGCATTAAAGTAGCACAGGCATTCTTGCCTGTGAAAGACAAAGATACACAGACAGAAATGTCTGTGTATCTTAAATTTTAAACCTTGAACTTTTGACCATTGAGTTTTGACCTTTGACTTTTTATGAATTTCCTCTTTGTGGTAATTTCTGTCTTTACCTCATTATATACTAAAATTTTACATCTATAATAAGAAATTGGAGGGAAAGTATTGTAAATGGGTGTAAGGGGTGTAAAAGAATATTTTAGTGAAGAATTAGAGTATTTTAACCTCATAGAAAAAGAGGCAAGAGAGGTTTTAAATCACTTAGGATTTGAAGAGTTTAAACCCCCTATTCTAGAAGAAGAAAGCACATTTATAAAAGGTTCAGGTGAAAGTAGTGACATAGTCGTCAACAAAGAGATGTTTTATGTAGATGATTATGAAAGTAAGATTGTTCTGCGTCCTGAGTTTACGCCAAAAGTTGCACGGACCTACATAGAGCAGGGGTTTAGCAAAAAATCACCTTTATGGAAACTTTTTTACATAGGTCCGTGTTTTAGAAAAGAACGTCCTCAAAAAGGTAGATTAAGAGAATTCTGGCAGTTAGGAATAGAAACATTAGGCGATAAAAATGTTATGTATTCCTTTGAAATATTTCTTGCACTAAAACTTATCTTGTCAAGATTAGGTATCAAGAATTACAACCTAAATATTAATTCAATTGGATGTTTTGAAAGATGTAGAAAAGATTACTTAGATTACTTAAAAAAAGAGGTAGAAAAAAGATTAGATAAAATGTGTGATGTTTGTAAAACGCGTTTTATGAGGAATCCTTTAAGAATATTAGATTGTAAAAATTCCTCTTGCAGGGAACTTCTTAAAAATGAACTAAGAAGTATTTCTTCTTTTTTATGTGATACTTGTAGAAAAGACAAAGAAATAACATTTGACCTATTGTCAAAAAACAGTATTAGTTATAAAGAAGAGCCATTTTTAGTTAGAGGGTTTGACTATTATACGGGCATAGTATTTGAATATACCCACAATAGATTAGGTGCGCAAGATGCTTTTTGTGGTGGTGGCAAGTATGACGATTTATTGAAAGAGTTTGGGGAGGAAAATATAGAAGGTGGCGTTGGCTGTGCTTTAGGTATTGAGAGAACAATATTAATATTACAGGAAGAGAAAATCAAATCAGATAATAGAAAAAAAAGTCCCAAAATATATATTGCTTTCACGAATGACAAGTTTATATCAAAATACTCTTATCTATTAGAACAGTTAGTTAACAGTGGCTGTAGCGTATTTTCTGACTACTCCAAACCATCTCTTAAAGCTCATCTCAAAAGAGCGCAAAGCGCAAGTTCTGACTATGTTATAATAATTGGCGAAAATGAAGATACAAACAATATATTTAGCGTAAAAAACTTGAAAACGGGAAAACAAGAAGAGATAAAGCGCAATGAAATAATAAACTATTTTAACAAGATATGAAAAAAGGTATATATAGAGGCGCAATATGTGCCAACAAAGAAATAGTTTCCGGTATATATTTAACCACATTTGAAATCCAAAACTGTCAAAACAACATCCAACCCGGACAATTCTTACATCTTTTATGTACGAATTTCCCTGGATTTCATTTAAGAAGACCTTTTACTATATTTGGCTATTCAAAAGATGGTAGCAGCACGAAAGTTTCTATCTTATATGAGGTAGTCGGAAGAATTACGACATATTTAGGCAATATAAATTCCAATTTTTCACCATCATTTGAACTATTAATGCCATTAGGAAGACCTTTCGAAATTACGCAAAGGAAGCGAATTGTATTTGTTGCGGGTGGTTTAGGAATAGCGGCATTTGGGATGCTAAAAGAACGGCTAAAATCAGACACAATTTTACTATATGGTGCGCGGTCGAAAGAATTTTTGGTAGATTTGCGCCTGTTTAAAAGTCCATTTACGGAGGTTAAATATTCCACGGACGATGGAAGTTTTGGCAGGAAAGGAGTTATAACCTTACTTTTAGAAGAGGATTTAAAAAGATATGGACAAGATAGCACCTATTATATATGCGGACCTGACCCAATGATGGTAAACTGTTTTTACCTACTAAAAAAATTTAACGCAAAAGCATATTTTTCACTTGAAAACAAGATGGGGTGCGCTTTAAATGTTTGCCGTGCTTGCGTCTTAAAAGTAAAAGATAAAAAAACAAATGGTTTTAAAATGGCAACTTGTTGCACGGATGGGCCAAACTTCTCAATTGATGAATTCCCAAATACAGGATGGTGGTAATCACAAGATTCTTAAAATAGTATGAATTCAATTATTGACGATATAATATCATTAAAATCATCAATAGAAAATCAGCAGAATGTTAATATACTTAGTGAAGCAATAAAAGAGTGCAGATTTTGCGTTTGTGCTGGCACTGGTAGAACCGGTTTGGTTATGAAAGGTTTTGCCCAGCGATTGTCTCAGCTGGGATTTAAAGCATTTGACATCTGTGATTCCAACCTCCCTAATGTGTCAGGAAAAGACCTACTTATATGCGCAAGTTTCAGAGGAGAAAATCCTATTACTTTAAACTTTATTGACATAGCAGTAAAAAATAAGGCAAAAGTTATATATATAACAGAACATCTCCAAAACTTACAAGGTGTAACACAAATTAATCTAAATTTAAATAAGGATATTGTAGAAAAATACTTTTTTGGTTCAATCTTTGAAGTCGCCCTCTGGATTTTCTGCGATTGTGTAATAAACAACCTCGGCAAAGGTAAAATCCCTTCCCATACTAACCTCTTATAATTAATATCTTTTATATTTCTATCTCGTATGCAATAGGATTCCTATACTTCCTACTATTCATACACACATTCAAAAAACTAAAAATATACGACCCTGTTACTTTAAAGGATTCTGAAAAATTAATACAACTTCACAGTAAAAAGAAAAACACCCCTACAATGGGAGGAATAATATTCTTCCTGCCACTTATATTTTTTCTTAAAAGTAAACTCTACCTTGAAACTATCCTTATTATATCTTACTTTCTTGTGGGATTAACCGATGATATATTAAAAATAAGAAGAAAGAATTTCAGTATACGATCAAGATTATGGTTTGAATTCTTGCCGATATTTTTTTATCTACTCTATAAAATTAAAACAGGAGAACTTAATCCCATAATAAGAATAACCCCATCTTGGGCAATTCAGTTATCATATTATACCTATGTTATGCTTACTGGTTTTATATTTGTCGGCATAGTGAACAGTTTCAACATAACTGATGGTATAGATGGGTTATTGGGAAGCTTAACAACACAGATAATAGTCATTTCTTTTATTCTGCTGGCAAAATTTAATATTAACCATCCGAACATATCCAACTCATTAAACACACTCCTGGGTTACATTTTAGCGTATCTTATATTTAATTTCCCACCTGCAAAAACTTTTATGGGTAATGTAGGTTCTGTGACGTTAGGAGCCATAATAGCCACCATATATGTTTTATACAACCTTCATATACTTTTACTAGTAATCTGTGCTGTTTTTGTTATAAATACCATCTCGGTGATAATACAGAGTTTTTCCTATAGAGTATTAGGCAAAAGAGTGCTACCTATAGCTCCTCTACATCACACCTTGGAATTTCAAGGATTTAATTCTCTGCAAATAGACCTTATTTATTTTCTAACAAATCTTACAATTAACGGAGTATTTTTTATTTTTCTCCTTAAACCATAAACTTTTGAACTTTTGGCTTCTTTTAGATATTCATTCTTTGTGGTAATTTCCGAGGGGGCAAGATTTTTAAATTATTTGTAATTTATAATCACTGCCGTCATTTATTGTGAAGGAGATAATCTTATGAAAGAAGTTAAAAAAGTCATTATTATGGGTGCAGGAGGCAGGGATTTTCATAATTTCAATTTGGTTTACAGAAATAATCCTAAATATAAGGTGATAGCATTTACTGCTACACAGATACCCGGAATAGAAAATAGGACTTACCCGCCACAATTGGCAGGAAAGTTGTATCCAAAGGGAATTCCTATATATCCTGAAAGTAAACTTGAGGAACTAATAATAAAAAATGGCGTAGATGAAGTCATCTTCGCCTATTCTGATGTATCGTTCCAATATGTGATGGCAAAAGCAAGCACGGTCATAAAGTCAGGAGCAGATTTTAAACTGTTAGGATTTGATAAAACCACTCTGAAAAGCAAGAAACCTGTAATAGCCATTTTAGCAGTAAGAACCGGAAGTGGCAAAAGCACCGTATCGCGCTGTATAACCAAACTATTAAGCAAAATGGGTATAAGAGCAGGAGTAATACGTCATCCCATGCCTTATGGCAATCTAACTAAACAAGAAGTTCAGAAATTCGTTACAGTAGAGGACCTGACCAAACATAAATGTTCAATAGAAGAGATAGAAGAATATGAACCACACATAATGGCGGGGAACCCTGTTTATGCAGGTGTTGACTATGAAAAAATTCTTCGCTACGCTGAAAGAGAAAATGACTTAATTTTATGGGATGGTGGTAATAATGATTTACCTTTTATAAAACCAGACCTGACTATTGTTATTGCTGATCCTTTAAGGGCGGGTAATGAAGTTAGTTACTTTCCTGGATTTCCTAATCTTCTCATTGCGGACATAGTGATTATAAACAAGGTGAACACTGCCAAACCAGAAGAAATAGCAATAGTTGAAGAGAACACCAGGAAATTCAATAGTAAGGCACAAATTCTAAAAGTAAATTCAGAAGCGGACGTCATTGAAGTTTCAAACCCGGCTGAATTTATAAAAGATAAAAAAGTCCTATTAGTGGAAGATGGACCAACAGTAACGCACGGTGATATGAAATTTGGCGCTGCAATGGTAGTGGCAAAAAAATATGAAGCAAGGGAGATAATAGAGCCAAAACAATTCGCCGTAGGATTTGTCAAAAAAGTGTTTGAAAAATACCCACACTTGCAAGATGTACTTCCTACCGTTGGTTACTCCAAACAACAAATTAAGGATTTAGAAGCCACTATCAATAAATCAGATGCTGATACCATAATTGTTGGCACACCAATAGACCTAAGAAGAATTATTAAAGTAAATAAACCAGTGTTAAAGGTAAATTACACTATTAAAGAACTTTCTTCTCCTACTCTGGAAGAAATAATAAATAAATTCATAAAATCGCTAAATAAAACAAAAGCGCAAAATGTTAGTAAATTCAAAATGGCAGGAGCCAAGAGATAAGTATCTCAAATCTAAAATCAGGTGTGATGTTTACTCCACTATTTTCTGATTTAGTATCAATATTAGATATAAATAAAGATGTTTTAGAAGGGATATTAAAAACTGCCGATATTTTAGAAAAGACACCTGTAGAGCAAAAACTCAACATATTGAAAAATAAAACGGTAGCCATACTATTTTTTGAACCGAGCACTAGAACGCGGCTCAGTTTTGAATTAGCAGCCAAAAGGTTAGGAGCTCACATTATTGGGTTTACTGGCTCAATGGGAACCTCTGTTGAAAAAGGCGAAAGTTTAATAGATACCATTAGAGTAGTAGAACGATATGCTGATATTATCGTTATGAGACATCCATATATGGGTTCTGCGAGATTAGCGGCACAAGTTTCTTCTAAACCAATCATTAATGCAGGCGATGGAGCAAACCAACATCCTTCTCAAACATTGTTGGACCTATATATGATACAAAAAGCAAACCACGACATAAATGGTTTGAGGATTGGTATAGTCGGAGATTTAAAATACGGAAGAACAGTTCATTCACTCGCCTATGCCCTGACACATTACAATGTAGAGATAGTCTTCATATCACCCCCATCTTTGCGCATACCACCTCATCTATTAAGGAAAATACGTTCTCATATCAACGCTTATGAAGATGAACTATTAACACCATGGATTGATAAGTTGGATTTATTATATGTAACAAGGATACAAAAAGAGAGGTTTACAGACCCATTGGATTATGAAAAAGTAAAACATAGTTTCAAAATAACCTCAGAAATGCTTATTGGGAAGAAGGTTAAAATTATGCATCCTTTACCACGTGTAAATGAGATATCTCCGGAAGTAGATAAACTACCTAACGCCATATATTTTGACCAGGTTGAGTGCGGCGTTTATGTTAGAGAAGCAATCCTTGCTTCATTAAAATTATGAATGAAGAAAAGAAGTTTATAAAGATAGAGCCTGTTCAAAATGGCACTGCCATAGACCATATAAAGGCGGGCAAAGCAGTAGAAATTCTCAAAATATTAAATATCCCCCGTGATGTAAATATGGGAATTGCCATAAATGTTCCGAGCAAAAAATATGGCAAAAAAGATATTATATTTGTTGAAGGTTTAGAATTATCAGAAAGAGACATAGCAAAAATTGCCCTCATCTCCCCTAATGCTACTTTAAACATCATAAGAAATGGCGTCATCATAAAAAAAATAAATCTGAATGTGCCTGATAAAATTGAGGGAATCCTATCCTGCCCCAATCAAATGTGCATATCAAACTATGAACATATACCTTCCTCCTTTACAAAACTTAGCAATGAAGAATTACAATGCTACTATTGTGAACTACCTTTCCTGGCAGAACAGTTGCTTGGGAACTTTTATAAATGAAAGTATTAGTAGCATTTGGCGGGAACGCATTAATCGCACCTAATAGTAAAGGTTCCATAGAAGAACAACAGGCACAGGCAAGTTTAGCACTAAAAAACATCGTAAAACTTATAGCAGATGGACATAAAATTATTATTACACACGGCAACGGTTTCCAGGTGGGAAATGTAATGTTACGAAGTGAAAAAGCCAGAGGAACTGCCTATGAAATACCTTTTTATATAGCAGATGCTCAAACCCAGGGCGAAATCGGCACCATCTTAGAACAAAATCTAATAAATGAACTTGCTAAATCAAATATAAATCGCAAAACCGCTACCATACTAACACACATTCTGGTAGACAAAAATGACCCATCGTTTGAAAAACCATCTAAACCAATAGGTAACTTCTATACCCAAGGTGAAATGATAAAAATACGCAAAGAAGGAGAAGTATGGATAGAAGATAGTGGAAGAGGATTTAGAAAAGTTGTTGCCTCCCCAGAACCGATTGATATAATTGAAAAACACACCATTAAAGAACTTTTTGAAGTTGGAACCATCGTTATCAGTTGCGGTGGAGGTGGAATTCCTGTAATTAGAGAAAATAACCGCATAAAAGGAGTTGACTGTGTCATAGACAAGGATTTGGCATCAGCCCTTTTGGCAGGAGAGGTAGGTATTGATAGATTTATAATCACAACAGGAGTGGAAAATGTATGTATAAACTTCGGGAAAAATAATGAAACCAAATTAAAACGAATTACATCAAGTAAACTAAAAGAATACTATGACACTGGGCATTTTCCTGACGGTAGTATGGGACCAAAAATAAAAGCTTCATTGCAATTCTTACAGAAAAATCCCAGAGGAGAAGTTATAATAACCTCTTTCGAGAAACTTTATGAAGCATTTTATACCGCTGAAGGAACTCACATCTTCCTATAAAATGTCAATGATCAAAAACAGGCAGGAACTGTTGCCTTGCCAAAACTCAAAATTTTAACTGCTACTGTTTATGAAGCACTTTCTTTCAATAAACGATCTTGCGGATGAAGAAATAAACTATTTAATAGATAAAGGAATAGAAATAAAGAAAAACCCCGCTAAATGGAGCAATACTCTTACAAACAAAACATTATTAATGATTTTTGCAAAACCGAGTTTGAGAACGCGACTTAGTTTTGAGGCGGGAATGACTCAGTTAGGAGGACATGCCATATATTACGATATTTCAACTTCACCTTTGGGTAAAGGTAAAGAAACCTTACAAGATACAGCCAAAGGTTCATCACTCTATGTAGACATTATTATGGCGCGATTGTTTGAACATAATGAAATAGAAGAACTCGCAAAACAGAGCGCTGTCCCTGTTATAAACGGATTGACAAATTACGAGCATCCATGCCAAATCTTGGCTGATTTAATGACAGTAAAGGAGGTGTTCGGACATTTGAACGGATTAAAACTTTCATACTTTGGTGATGGTAATAATAATATTCCACACTCTCTTTTATTGGCATGTCCAAAAGTAGGTATGAGTATAGGTATAGCGACACCAGAAGGCAAGGAGTTTGAACCAGATAGCAAAGTTTTAAACATTGCAAGAAAAATAGCAGAACAGAAAAAGGTTACAATAGAAATGTCATCTGACCCTGCCAAGATTATAAAAAATTCAGATGTAGTTGTAACCGACTCATGGATGAGTTATCATATTCCAAAAGAACAGGAAAAAGAAAGAATAAAGGTTTTCATGCCATACCAGGTAAACTCTAACCTTATGAGGGAAGCAAAATCAAATGCTATATTCCTACATTGTCTGCCTGCAACACGAGGACAGGAAGTAACGACAGAAGTAATAGACGGCAAGCAATCAGTAATATGGCAAGAAGCCGAAAACCGTCTGCATATCCAAAAAGCTATCATCCTACATTTACTAAATAAATTATAAACAGTGATTCATACCCTCCTTCTAACAATATGATAAAAAGGCAAACTGTTAACCGTGTTATAATCTTCAAATGATTCAATACTCTTTTCTAAGTTTCTATAAGTTGAAAGACAGATGGCACGAATTGGACAAGGGGTGTAAAAAAGATGCATTTAATGATTTCTCCATATATTTGGCAGGTCATAAGAATTTTCAACTCCATATTTATTCAACGTCGTATTTCAGAGACGATACTGATTTTCTAATATGGAATTTCGGAGAAGATTTGGAAGCAATAAAAAACTTCGACATAAATTTAAAAAAACTCCCATTTTATTCATATATAACATTATCATATAGATATTTTTCCATTACTAAGGAATCAAAATATATAAAGGAACATGAGCATACTGCGCAATCCACAGAAGATAGAACAAAAATAAACCTCGTCGGAAATAAGTATTTATTCGTATATCCTTTTACCAAAAAAAGGGAATGGTATAAAATGTCTGAGCCAGTCAGAATGTCTATGATGAAGGAACATTTTTTGATAGGACATAAGTATCCTGATATAAAAATACACACGACGTATTGTTATGGGTTGCATGACTACGAATTTATATTGATTTTCGAGTCGGATAAAATTGAAAGATTTCTTGAGTTGGTAGAAGAACTCAGATTTTCTGATGCCAGCCAATATACGCTTATAGATACTCCTATATTTACCTGTGAGAAGAAAACAATAGAAGATTTAGGTAATGAATTGATATAGTTTTTCTTTTCTATAGTTGGGGATTAACTAATTATTGCTGGCTTTGAGATATTCCAATATATCTTTGTATTCTTTTGCGGTAAGATTTGCTCTGACTCGCATGTGAAGCATTGCAACGTCCCATTGAGCATTACTATAAAAGGAAGCAGACCTTATATTATGACATCTTCCGCAGGTATCTGCCCACACTTGTGCTTTGCCCCTTTCAACGTTGTTAGCACAACCACTTACAATTAGCAATGCTCCAATAAATACAATAGCCACAATATAGACAATACATCTTTTCATTTTTATTCTCCTTATATCTTCCATATTCATCACACTAAAAGCCCAGACTAAATTGTATTAAAAAGGCGTGAGTATTTTCCTTTTCACCGTCCTCTTCATGCCTCTTTTTACCGAATTGATATGCCGCTTTTATTACAGCGCTTGCTGAAAGCCAATAATTTAACCCAAACGTCCAGTTTCTTTCATCGTGCGAATCCGGTGGTCCAAAAGGATTATCTAACCAACTATACCTTGAAACTATCTCAAAATTCTTTATTATATCACCAAGTTTTGACGGTCTATACGCCAGTTGGAAGTAACCACCTTCTCTTTTATTATTAAATGTAAGAGTTCCATAGGTAGCATCATCTACTTTTGAATTAATATACTCTGCTTTTACATCAACAGTTCCTTTCAAAAATTCCAAATCTTTAACATAGTTTAAATCAACACCCCATAAGAATGCTCCCACATCACTAAAAGGAGTTCCACTTGCGCCTACCTTACCTGTTAAAAATGAAAATCCTATTTCTAATTCAGGAATGGGTAAAAATCCTACTCTGCCGCCAATAGTTTTATTTTCGTTTATATCTTCGAAATTCTTAAAACCTAACATTCCCACCTCTACACTGTTAGGGTCAGTGGACTTCAATAAAGGTCCATTTGCAACATATAAAGAATAGTTAAATTTTACTAGATTTAGCGCTATTGCGCCTCTTACCTCAAATCCTAACATAGTGGTAGGACCTATACCGTCATGCCCAAACGGCAGCGGCTTATCCGGTAATTTATTAATCCATGCTGGGTGCAATTTTTCCTGAAAAATACCAAATGGAGCAAGAAACTTCCCCGCACGCAATGTTACATAATCATTCAAAATATAGCTTATATTTGCATATTCTAAGGCAACTTTTGTTTGGCTGCCTTCAAGTTCTAATTCTAACTCGCCTTCAAATAGTAAACGGTCATTTATCCTCCAAAGAAAAATAGGGTTAAATCCTGAATTGAACGTAGAATTTTCATCTTTCTTGCTGGAATAAGTTGCAAAACCATACCCCGTTACAAGAAATTTGCTCTCACCAAAATATGAATAACTTGCTTTGCTCTTTATCTCTTTTAATTCTTTTTCAAAATCTTCGCTCCATCCTTGAGATTCCTTTAATTCTTTTATCTGTGCTCTCAACTCTTCCACTTCCTTCTTTAATTTTTCATACTCCTCTTTTGAAACACCTTGCGTAAAAACAACGCAACTTATCATAAACACTACTATAGTCGTTATCACAATCCTTAACCTTTTCATATTATTCACCTCCTTTTTCATTACTATTTTTACTTTCTTTCTCTACACTATTTTGTGTATTGCTACCTTCTTTTTCTTCCTTTTTTTGGATGGTATTATCTTCTTTTTTTGTTTCTGGCTTCGGCGCTAATGTTCTTATATAATTTACAACGCTCCATCTTTCTTCTTCTGTAAGGATTTTTTCCAGAGAAGGCATTGGTTTTTTACCTGTTGTTATCTTCCAGAAAAGTTCACCGTCCGTTTGTTCCCACATTTTTGGGTTAGATAAATCACCCGCTTTTACCTCCAGGTCTTTCGCTGCCTTACCATCCCCTTTACCTTTTTCACCGTGACAATCCATACATTCTTTTACATATACTTTTTTACCTAACTCCAATGACTTGTCATCTACTGCCACAGGATTCTTTTTTTTAGCGGCTCTTGACGGCGCTTTCCAAACATTGGACTCTTGTAAAATAATCATCAGAGTTATTACCCCCATCAGTATGAAAAGCCACACCTTTATGCTATTTTTACATTTATCCATTTTTTACACCTCCTTCCTTTGCTAAACCATAAATTTTTATCAATCTGCTTATAACATAAAAATAACAAATCCAGACAATACTCAAAAGAATAAAAATAGTTGCAAGCAAAGAAACAGGCACTTTAGGCGACCAGAGAGCTCTTGGAAATTCTTCTTGTTTAACTGGAATAATTCTGCCACCCGTTACTTCTATTTCATTACTGACGGAATTGTATTCTTCCGGCGATTCTATTTTGCCAATTATCAATAGTTTCCCGTTTTTATCACTTGGCAAATCATCAGGAAAGTTGGCTACCGCCGTTCCATCATCAAGCGTTTGGTCCTTTCCTATTGGTAATAATCCGAAAGTTCTTTTTACATAAAAACCTACCTTAGCATTTTCAAGTGGTTTACCATTTAGTTCTACTGTTGCCATAACTACTTTTTTACCTTCCTCTTCTGTAACTTTTAGCTCAAGCGCAGGCAAACTTTTCTTATCTTGTGGAACTTGTTTATCCCCAGATACCATAAAACAGCTTACTGCCACCCAAAAACTAACAACTAACAGATAAATACTTTTCATATTATACGCTACTACCTATCCCAATCTTTTTTGAACTTATCTGTTGACCATTTTGGCCGTCCACAAAATTAAGTCCTACTTTTTCCTCACCTTGTTCTTTTACGGCATCAACTGTTTCCCATACTGATATAATAGGGCACAATCTGGAAATACCTATATAGACCAATATAAATCCTGCTAACGTCCCAAAGGTTATGGACCATTCTACTAATGAAGGAAAATATGAAGCCCACGCATCAGGTAATCTTTGTATGGGTAAAAAAGGATGCATGAGAGTTGGTACTACTATAATGTATCTTTTTACCCATGCCATTACTACGTTTAATATGGCAGCTACCACTATCCAGAAAATAGACCTGCGTGTCCATGGAAGAACCAAAAGTAATATAGGTATAAATACTCCAACGATTTGAGCAGCCCAGAAGATTGTAGAATATGAACCATAAAAAAGGTCTGTAAGTAAAGAAGATTCGCTCTTAGTCATTTTATAAGATGGTGTCCAATATTCATTAACGTTTATATACATATATATAAGAATAACCGTTAGAAGCAACGTTGCTAAATATCTAAAGTGCTTTAAGGTTATATATTCCTCTAAATGATATGCCTTTCTGAAGGCCGCCATAGCTATGATTACTGCTGCACAACCAGACATGATAGCCCCTATAACAAAATATGGGCCGAATATAGTACTATTCCATCCAGGTCTCAACGTCATAGCAAAAATCCATGATACTACCGTGTGGACGGAAACGGCAACAGGAATAATGATTATAGTCATTACGTTCATACATCTTTCCAGAAGACGTTTCTGTTCAAAAGTATTTTGCCATCCCAAAGATAATAACTTTGCTATGTATCTTTTCCAGTTGGGAATGGAGATTTTACTATCACGAAGCAATGCAAAATCAGGTATCATAGGTAAATATAAAAATATTATGCAACCTAAAAAATACGTAGTAATGGAGAAGATATCCCAAAGGATAGGTGATTGAATTCTACCAAATAATAGAATATGGTGCATTCTGTCGGGTCTCCCCATATCTATAACCGGCATAAGACCTCCAAAAAATATTGCTGCAACTGTTATTGCCTCTGCCAACCTGGTTATAGGTGTCCTCCACACAACTCCTGTAAGACGCAAAATACCAGATATCAACGTGCCGGCATGGCTTATTCCTATAAAGAATACGAAATTAGCAATATATAAACCCCATGAAACATAATCACGCATATTCGTAACACCCAGACCATACTTTAACTGGCAAATATATGCAACAACACCCCATAAAGCTATTAGAACAAGAATGTCTATCGCAATCCTGCTCCAGAATGACCTTTTCTCAACGATAGGAAGAAGGTCACTGTGTATCTTTAATTCAATTTCATTCCCTTTATTATTCATATTTAAAACCGCTCTTAGTGCTTCATTTCTTCTTTACTTTCTCCTGGCGCTGGATACTTCCTGTGCTTAGGCGGTAAATAATATACTCTTGGTTCTGTTCCTAATTCTTCTAAAAATCTATATCCTGCGCGCTCTTTTATCAAGTTAGAGAATCTTTCCGTTTCCCCATAAGAATTGGTAACGGCATCTTCGTTCTGGTCACCATAATAAATTGCTCCCATAGGGCAGCCACTTACACAACCAGGCAGTTTACCCTGCTCAGCCATATCTGGGCAGAAATCACACTTTTCTACCGTTCCAACTCTTCTTGGAAATCCCCATTCCGGTGAATACGGATGCCCTTTTATACTTTTTTCATCGGGTCTGAACCAGTTAAAAAATCTTGCACTATAAGGACAGGCAGCCATACAAAAACGACAACCAATACAACGCTCGTTATCTATTAAAACCACTCCATCACTTCTTTTGAAAGTCGCATCAACGGGACACACCTTCGTGCAAGGTGGATTATCACAATGAAAACACGGTTTGGGAAACCAGTAAGGCGCTGTATTTTTAGCATCTTGCATTTCATAGACCTTTATCCATTCTCGTGGAGCTGGAACGTTATGCATTTTTGAGCAGGCATCAGTGCATTTCTTGCATCCATCACATTTTGCCAAATCAATTACCATAACCCACTTTCTTCCCGGCACCCCTTTTCTTACATTTTCACCTGATAAGGAATGGGAAGAAGGATGAACTTCCTTGCTTTCTACATAACCTGACCTACCATCAGAGGTCATAACATAAACCTTATCTTTTGATGTATTGCCATCAGAGCCATCAGAATTATCAGAAAACAATGAAGATAATAGAGGACCAAAAATTATTCCTCCAGCCGTAATAGCCAGTCCACTTGTTCCCAGTCGCTTTAAAAACTCTCTGCGATTCTTATTCATATCGTTTTCCTTATTGAGAGTCATTCTGCCTTCCTTACAGGACTACTGGCTTTTGACTTTAACAATGACAGACGCGCTGCATAAATAATTTCTATTAAAGTAGCTATATCAAATTTAGACATATAGTAAAATATACCCTGTTCCAATATTTTTACATCCGATATTGAAGGCTTTTGACTTATAACAATAATCTTCATATCTGGATTCAATTTCTTAAATAGTGAGACAGTTACCTCATAAGTTACCCTATTATTAGAATACTCAAAAATTAATATATGTGGTAATTTCTCGCTTATATATTCAAACGTATCATTAATAGTTTTTGGGAGCACAATCTCAAATTCATTGGATGGTAATTCTTCTTTAATTGATTTTTCTATATTGAAATCTTCCGCCCACACTACAACTTTTGTTACTTCTGTCTCCACAAAAGTATAATAGCAACTCCAATACCTACCAATAAAAATGAAATACGCAAGGATGATTTAATAACTTACGCTAATATAATAATGTTATTACAATATACTAAAATTAAGTAAATAATGCGTCATATTATTATTACATAACTTCACAACAATGTTACAGAAATTACTTTATTCAGTACTTATTATTTTATTCCGAGTTTAGCGAGTTGGATATCTCCTTAAACCTTAACTTTTGGCTTTTTTTCCCTTGTATTGCGTATTTGATAGAAAAGGAGAAAAGTTCAATGTTCAGAGGTTAAAAGTTTAAGGGTTAGAGGTTTAACGAATTATGAACTTACAATTAACGAAACTGATTGGGGTCTAAGTTATGCTTTTTTAAGATTCTGTATAGTGTTCCTCTGGGAAGTTTTGCATTAATGGCTACTTCTGTTACGTCTCCTTTATGCCTTGCAAGTAAGTTCCTTAAATATTCATATTCCCATTCAGATATTTTTTTATTTCTAAGGGCGAAAAAACCGCATTCTTCTTGCATATTGACATTTTGAACGACATAATCCGCGATATCCTCTATCCTTATATACTCTTTCTGTGTAAGGACCACTGCGCGTTTTACGACATTTTGTAATTCTCTGACATTTCCTGGCCAGTTATAATTAAGTAGAACCTCCTTAGCATCTTCCATAATCCCTCTGATGGTTTTACCCATTTCTTTAGCGTAATAACCTATAAAATGTTGCAATAGAATTTCGATATCTTCCTTTCTTTCTCTTAGTGGTGGAACGGAGATTTTAAAAGCGCTTATTCTGTAGAACAAATCCTCTCTGAATCTTTTTTCCTTGACCTCCTCATCAATGTTACGATTCGTAGCGGCGATAAGACGTATATCTACTTTGACTTCTTCCGTGCCACCTACTCTTCTGAAAGAATGTTCCGCAAGAACTCTAAGTAATTTTGCCTGCAAAGAAAGAGGTAGTTCGCAAACCTCGTCTAAAAAAAGTGTGCCATTATTTGCAAATTCCAGAAGTCCCACTCTAAAAGAGGTAGCGCCTGTAAACGCTCCCTTCTCATATCCAAATAATTCACTTTCAAGTAAATTCTCAGGTATCGCACCACAATCAACAGGAACAAACCTTCCTCTGCCACTTTTCGTATGAATAGCCCTTGCCACAAGTTCCTTACCAACGCCACTTTCCCCTAAAATCAATACCTCAACGTTCGTTGGTGCTACCTGTTTAACAAACTCCAATACTTTTTGTATAGAACTACTTGTGTAAATAATATTTTCAAACTTATATGACTTACCAAGATGTCTTAATAAAAAGACATTTTCTTCTTTAAGCCGTTTTTGCTCAATTGCTCTTCCTACGGCAATGCGTAACTGCTCAGGTGAAAATGGCTTTATTATATAGTCATAAGCGCCCAATTTCATTGCAGAAAGGGCACTTTCAACAGTAGGAAAACCCGTTATAAATATAACTACTGTATCTGGCGAAACGTTCTTTATTTTCTCAAACAGAGTTATTCCATCCATATCAGGCATTTTTATATCAAGAATTGCAAGGTCATATTCCTGTTCGCTAATCTTTTGCAAGGCGGTTTTGACATTGTTCTCTGTTGTAACAGAAAAATTAAACTTCTCTAAACTCTCCCTGCACGCATCAAGCATATCTATTTCATCATCAATAATAATAATTTTACCCTGCCTCATTAGAAGGTTACCGGCTGGTCTGTAGAACTGGAGCAGTATGGAAGGAAAACATAGAAGGTTGCTCCCTTGCCGGGTTCACTTTCAGCCCATATTTTGCCATCGTGATTTTTTACTACACTGCGACACCATGCCAATCCTAATCCAATGCCTTTTATTCCTTTTGTAGTAAAAAAAGGTGTAAAAATATTTTTCATATTTTCAGGAGGAATGCCTATCCCAGTATCACTTATTTGTATCTGGATACCATTTACGTTCCTATTATTTATTAACATTTCTCTATTGCACGCACTAATGAGAATTTTTCCACCGTCAGGCATAGCATCAATAGCGTTATTTATAATGTTACTAAGCACCTGCTGTAATTCGTTAAAATTTCCATCTACTTTCTGTAGGTTCTGTTCAAATTTTGTTTCAATTTCAATGTTATTAGTGCAACCGCTGCCATGTATAGAATTTATGGTTTCCATAATAACCTCTCTGATATTTACACCTTCTCTTTTTTTTGTATGAGGGCGAGCAATAATTTAAAAGTTCCTTTGTCAAATAAGCGATACGAGAGACCTGTTTGCTCACTATCTCTAAATCGTTTTTTATCTTTAGCTGGCTATTATCCGTAAGTTCTGACAGCAACATCTTAACTCTCATTTCAATTATTCCTAAAGGATTATTAATTTCGTGCATGATATAGCCAGCAAATTCTCCAATTGCAGATAATTTAGTTGCCTGCGCTAATTGTAATGCAAGAGAGCACTCTTTCTGAATCTGACCTCTAATTCTTTCAGTTAAAAGTGACGTAAAGTAACACGCTACAAACATTACGAGCACGAAAACAAGGTAAGTGATGCCCACATATCTAAAATTATGAGCCGCATGCTCCACCACACCTCCTTTTTCTATATGATGAGGGAATATTAAAGGGGTGCAGTGAGGTAGTATGTGTAAAAGCTCCAAAAAGATCAAACCACCGAACAGCAGACATATCAAAAGCGTTACCTTATAAGCATCCTTGCGAGGTAGCACTATCCCAGACAAGATAACATGGAAAATATATATAAAGAAAAATGGATTCTCACAACCACCAGAGTAATGCAATAATAGAGTGAGAAGGATTAAATCCGTAACAATTTGTAATGTAACTTGATTTTTCATACTAATAGAAGTCTTGGTTAAGTATATGAAGATAACATTAGAAGAAGCAATCAAAAAAGTAAGAATAAGCAAAGGTATCCTACAAGTTTTCTCAGCGACCACATGAAAAATATAGGTTCCCCCCAAATACAAATATAAACGTTAGGATAAATGCAAGCCATCTACATTTTATCAACCACAGAGCGGAGGATAAATCTGCAACTCCTGCATTTGGGCTCATGGAAGGGAGAGTTCCTTTCTTTAAAAAGTATATAGTTATTATTACCGCCACGATTAGTGAGGAAGACATGCCTCTTGCCATGTGTAAAATTTTTATTGTATTAGCAGATACATCGCTTAAAAATACTCTCTCTATTATTTCATAAGAACCGAAAATTATGAGTATTACAAGCGCACAGATACTCAAAGGGGTAATATAGGATTTTACCCGTTTAGCATTGCTAATCATCTTTCTAACAATGCTACATTTTAAAATGTTATAATCTCAAAAGTTAAAGTTCAAGGTTTAATGAGCATTCCAACTCGCTAACTCGGGATAAAATAATAGAATAAAGAATGAAGGACAAAGGGAAAATTACAAAAGGGGGAATTTAAAAGTATGATAGTTTCTGGCAAATACATACCAAAACCAACTTTTGGTGACTGCAACCGTCTCTCACACAAAAATTTTTAAAATAGTATTATTATTTAATATAATCTTTTCTTGCATTACTAACAATGATTGAAAAATACAGGATAGTGAGTAAATTATTTGACATATCCGACATAAACAAGTTAGATGTCTATATAGAAAACGGTGGGTACAGTAGCGTAAAAAAACTTTTTTCTATGAAACCGGAGGAGGTTATAGAAGAAGTAAAAAAAAGCGGGCTTCGTGGAAGAGGGGGAGCAGGATTTTCCACTGGTATGAAATGGTCGTTCTTACCAAAAAATGTTTTCCCAAGATATCTGTGCGTTAATAGTGACGAAGGAGAACCGGGAACTTTTAAAGATCGCCTCATTATAGGCAAGGTGCCACATCAGTTACTTGAAGGTATAATAATTACCTGTTATGCCATAAAATCTAAAATTGCTTATATTTATATCAGACCAGAGTTTGCAGATGAGATAAAAATCATGCAAGATGCTATAGAAGAGGCATATAAGAAGAATTATCTTGGCGCAAACATTTTAGGAACCAATTTTTCATTAGATGTAATTATACATATAGGTGGTGGTCCTTATATAGCAGGAGAAGAAACAGGATTGATAGAATCTATAGAAGGCAAGAAAGCGCAGCCACGTAATAAACCTCCTTATTTTCCAGCCATAATAGGATTATACAATAAACCCACTATTGTAAACAATGTAGAAACGATAGCGACTTTACCTGCGATATTAAATAACGGAGCTGACTGGTATAAACTAATTGGAACAGAAAAAAGTCCTGGGACACGACTTTTTTCCATAAGTGGAGCCGTTAAAAAACCCGGCGTTTATGAAGCACCCTTAGACATAACGTTAAAACAATTATTAACAGAATTTGCAGAGGGTTTTGTAGAAGGTAAAAAAATTAAAGCAATAATCCCTGGCGGACTATCTGCTCCTCCTCTTGGACCTGAAGAATTAGACGTAAAAATGACTTTTGAAGACCTTGCTCAAAAGAAAACAATGGCTGGCTCAGGAGCTATTATTGTCATAGACGATAGTGTTTGTATTTTACAAATTATTCATAGATTGGCACTATTTTACGCAAGAGAATCATGTGGACAATGCACACCTTGCAGAGAAGGGTCAAAATTCGTTGCAGATGGTATAGAAAAAATTGAAAAAGGTTTAGCTGATGAACAAACGTTTGATTTTGTAATGGATATTGCAAATGGCATGATAGGGAAAACCATCTGTGTTTTAGCCGATGCCCAGGCATTACCCGTTATGAAATTTTTGAATATGTTTAAAAGTGAAGTAACAGAACATATAAAACAAAGGCAATGCCCCCTCGCAAAAAATTCCCAATAATCAGTTATTAGAAAATTTCTACTACTACAATTTGCGTATATCTGATGATTGAATTATTTTATAAGGAATGTTAGTATAAATTGCTTTAACCTTTAAATCATCTAAAAAAGGCGATTCCACAATCCTGTTTTTCTGGTCAGTAAAAAATTCTATTTTTATATAGAATTTATCAGATGGCCCTAATATATCTGCTTTAGGTAAAAATTCCATTCCACCCGTATGTATTCTATCTCTTATGCCAATAAAGGATGGGCCTTTAAAACACCCTAACTTCACTCCTTTCCCATAATAAATGCATTCTGTCCAATAATTTGGAATATAATGAGTCCATTCAAGAGAAAATGGTTTTACATATTCATCAAATGTAAAATATAACGTTACATCTCCCTGTGATTTATACCTGATCATAGGCGCCAAAAGTTTAGCATTAGATACAGATGACTGCTCCATTTCTCTTTTCAATTGCTCCATATTATCAAGAATTTCTTTTGGACACAAGGAGTTTAATTCTTCCAATACTTTTTTTGACAGGTCAACCGCTTCTTGGAGTAATTTAGCTATTTCCGAATTACCTCCACCAAAATAGGCACTCTGAAGCTGCCTCGCAAGGTCGTATGGTCTTATACCACCTCCACCTGCTGATCTTACCTTATCTGCAATTTCTTTTATTCTATCCATCATCTGTCGTAGTTGTGGTAATTTTTCTTTCATCTTTTTTACACACTCAACAACTTCTTGCTCCAAACTATCATCTTTTTTGGGGCGGGAAAATAAACTATCAAATTTCTTAGTAAACACCACATCTTTGAGGGTAACACCACTCTCTAAATATATATCACTATCATTGGCAAACATAGGCATAAAGTCAAACGCAGTATCTTTTGAATCCTCCTCACCCTCTACCTTCTGGAGAAACGGCATAAGAATATTTAAAAAGATAGTAAGACGAAGACCCACAGATGACGCTTGAGATGCTTTCGCTGAACTACCATCTACAAAAAATGTCATAACAGGTATTTCAGACTGCTCAACGTCAAATTTAAAGTCCTCCCAGAACGCTAGATTCTCTGGACAATGCGTAATACCTTCAAAAGGAACGTTTGGAAGTAAAGATATATTTGTAATTTTATCTGGAGCCCAACCAGATGCAATATGATGCCATTCACCGGCCTTCCAGTCACTAATGTCATATTCCCATATTCCGGTATAATTTCTTTTCATTTCTATATTAATGTTCTCCTGTTTTACATTGCTTTCTACACTCTTATATAAACTTTCGCAAGAACGGGATATTTTAAACAGCGCGCTCAACCTATCAGATTCTGCCTTACTTTTAAACGTCATCTGAAAATTTATAAACACAAGTTTGGATTTATCACCTTCTTTCACAGCAAAGGCGATAAAACGTGGAACACCTTTTTTATTAATAGTAAGTATCAGTTTGGGAGATTTTGCCAATTCCTCTAATCTCCATGACGGCTTTATCCAAAAAGCAAAAGCCCCCTCTTGTAAATCTATCGATTTATCCATATTAAATTTAACATCATAGTCAGTTCTTTTTATAAAGATGGGAGCACCATACTGCTTCTTCCTTAACAATATACCATCTGCAATCCATTCCTTAAATCCGTCGCGACCTAAACTTAATAAATTTTTGGGTTTTTCAGGAAAATTGCCAAGGTTATTTTTATCAGACAATGAAAAGTCCGCATCTTTTTTATTCTGATAGAATTTAAAACTTCTTTCTCCCGGTTCCCATTCAAAAAGTTTCATACCCAGATATCCATCAAGTTTAGATACTTCGCTTACGTCGGGATATATATCTATATTGTTACTTTTTACAATAGCATTGGAAAAATCATAAGCGGTTGTTATGGCCTTTGTTTCATAGATACTGACAATATAGTTAACAAGTTTTTGGGCAATTATTCTAACTTTTGGGATACTACCTCTATTATCTATCACTTTCAATATTCTCCCTATACTAGTAATTTCATATAACCCATTAGAATCAAATATAAATTCTGTAGTAAATCCACATTCAGATGGAATATCACTATAGACAAGTTTCGATTTATCTACATCACCAAAAACGTTTCTTGTAACTTTATTAGGATTATAGATATTCAATCGCGAGTTTGGATTGGCATTAGCAAGCAGGAGTTTTTTCTGAGCATAAGAAAGATAACCAAGAGAATTCAAAAATCTTTCAAATTCATCAATTATTGTAAGACCGGTTGCTGTTTCTTTCAATTTTTTCGTCCGAAACTCAATTAAATCTTTTGCAATCTTTTTAGCCGTTGAACTATCTATGCGAACTTCAACAAAGTTCAATTCTTCCGAGTCCCAATTAAATCCCCGCAAACCATTAAAAACGCTATACAACACCTCAAAACTTGCCGTGTTTATATTAATAGGTGCCCTCCGTATAATTACATTATCGTCCCTTATCTTTAAATTAAAAGATTTATCATCCCATTGAAAGACTTTTGGATTAGTTGTTTCTTCCATTCGCGCATATACACTTATATATCCACTTAATATAGATAGATTTCTTATCCTCTCGCGTTCTGTTGTTCCCATTATGGGTAATAGCTCCTCCTTACTTATAATATTCCTACCCAATTTATTTCTAAACTCATTTATTTTTTCTCCTAAGTTTCGCACAGTAAAATTGTAATTTTCCGCAAGTATCTCCCCCAAACTATTTAACATCTTAATCACATTAGGTGGTAGAGAAGTTCCTTCTATTCCATTAATAAAAATCTGCGAAGGAACATCTAATACTTTTAAGGAAAATCCTTCTATGTTTTCTTGAGAGGTTAATAGAATACCTGATAATCCTACTCTTCCTATCCCTTCAATTTCTACTTCGTATTTCTTTAAAGACACATCAGAATTATTTTCCACATCTTTAGAAGGATTGAAATTTTCAATTTCCTTAGAGTTAACGTAAGCCCATGGCAATAAGAGGTGCTCTTCTGCGGTTTGTGGTGATTGTGGCTCCTCACCCAGCACGTGTCGCTTTTTACCATGCTGATTTCCTAAATACCAACTCTTGATAACAGTAGCAGTTTTGAAAACACCACTGAACGCCAGAAATTTTGCCTTGACATCAAGCACACTATTTTCAGCAGCTCCTTCCTCCAACCGAGTCAAACTTAGAAGCACAAATACTATGAAGATAACGAGAAAAAAAACAAGCAAAGCCATAAGCAGCATTATCCCGTTTTTTCTATGAATGAACATTTAATATATTTTTACCACATAATTTTAGATAATGATTCTATGGTCGTAGTTGATATCTCAAACGTTTTACCTATATATTCTGTATCAACATCAACTTTTTTAAATGATTCATATACCTTCCTATAATAATTTTTTAGAAAAGATAACCGAATAGGTATGGTATTATCAATCTCCTCCCATAATTTTTTGTTTCTATACTGATTTAGATTTTTTAACAATCCCCAAAATTCCATATATAAGGGGTGTATATATTTTCTCAAATGAATATTTGCCTTCTTATCTTTATTAATTAATTTAACCAGATAAGCAGTTTCGTTCGTTAACTCTATTAACTTGTGAAGTGTATATACGAAATAATATAGACCGTCAGTTTTCAATTCAAACTCTCTAAATGAATAAATAAACTTCTCCTGGGGCGTCATCACAATATACTGCGTAGGAATAACTTTTCCCATCGATTTATCAATCTGATCTTTCAGATTAGTATATAATTCTGAGATATACTCAAAAGGATTTATAGCGCTATCATTTTTAACAAAAATGTCTTGGAGTATTGATTCTTTTTTCCCTTTCACCTCCATTATAAAGAAAAGTTCATTAACAAACGAACCATTTCCTAATGTTACATTTGCTTTCCATAGGTAGATACCGGCTAAGAATTTCTGTTCTGTGAAAAATTCTTCAGAGAATTTGCCGTTTTTAACAGCAATATCGTATTGAAAATACTTACCCTTGGGGTGAAGCAAATTAAAGGTAATATTGCCCTCTAAACTTTTGTCGGTATGTGATGTTACACTTCCGCTAAACTTTAGAATATTAGCATCTTTTTCTTCATATACAATTTTCGCTTGAACTCTGTAAAAACTGCTTTCTATCATTTGATTTAGCAGTTCTAACTTTGATTTACTGATTTTTATCTTACTGAGTTGGTCTTGAAGCAACCCAAAGCACGTTTGAGCATAAAATGAATTTATACATATTAGCAAAAGCAACAACCCTCCCTTGAACATTGTGGTAATTTTATCTTATTTTTTTAAAAACTATTGCAAAGAGAGGGGATGGCTTGAAGAAGCCAAAAGTTCAAAGCTTAATGAAAAATCAAACGCGCTAACTCGGGATAAAATAATAGATGTTAAATGTTGAATTCTGAATTATAAATTATTAGTAATGAAAAATGGAAGATGGGGGAAGTAAAATACCGTATCTCGTATACCCTTTCTTGAAGGGGCGGCAGTCCTTTAAGGGAATATATTTATCCTACTACTCCCTTGTCGTCTTTGATTTTTTTTCTGGTTCTTTTTTCTCTTGCGGAGCAGCTGCTACAGGTTGTGAAGCCGGTTCTGTAGTAGCAGTAGCGGTCTGGGCAGCAGGAGCAGCTATTTCGGCAGGCTTCACTTCTTCCACAACCGCCTTTCTGATTATAACCATTACCGTGTTAGGCGGTGGACTTTTTACAGTAACTCCTTTTGGTAACTGCAAATCACTAATCTTTAACCTATCCCCTATGTCTAAGTGAGAAATATCAACTGTAATTTCCTCTATTATATTGTCAATCGAAGATGCTATTATTATTTCATGAACGATGTATTCTGTATGTCCACCAGTAACGACACCTTTAGGTTGTCCCACATATTTTATAGGTATTTTTATTTCAAACAGTTTGGCTGGTTCAACTATTTCAAAATCAATATGATAAATTGAACTTCCTAAATGGTCTTTTTGTATTGATTTCAGGAAAACCTTATATTCTGTGGAATCTACCTTCAAAAAATAAAAATGGTGATGAGGTTTCAAATTTTTTTTCACATAAGCACCGTCCAAAGTTATATGTATCGGCGGGGCGTTTTTAGAATAAATCGTAGCAAGAATCTTTTTCTGTTTTCTCAATCTACGGGCATTGCTTGTCCCAAATCTATCCCTCAGCGACGCCTTAAATTCTATGAATTCCATACCTATTTTAATTAAACATCTTCTTCTGAGAGAAATTGAATAAGGCACTTATTGACTCGCTTTTATGAATCCTCTTTATCGCTTCAGCAAAAAGAGGCGCTATACTTACAGTCGTAAACTTCATACCCAAATTCGACCTGCTAATTGTATCTGAAATAAATATTCTGTCAATAGGGGAGTTTTTTATATCTTCGACTGCATTACTACACAGAACCGCATGCGTAACAGCGCAATAAACTGACTTTGCCCCTTTTTCTTTCACCTTTTTTGCCGCCTCTATTAGGGAGCTCCCTGTACTAACTATATCATCCGTAATCAAAACATCCTTATTATAAACATCACCAATGATGTTTACAACCTCTGTCTTAGTAGGCGTATATCTTCTTTTATCGATTATTGCTATGGATAAATTCAGATACGTTGCGAATTGCACTGTCATTTTCTTTATGGCACCTATATCTGTTGCAACTACAACAGTATTTTTAATATCCAATTCATTTTTCAAAAAATTGCAAAACACCGGGTAAGCGAGTAGATGGTCCAACGGTATGTCAAAAAAACCCTGTATCTGTGGAGCGTGTAAATCCATAGTTAAAACCCTGTTTGCGCCACTTACAGTTATCAAATTAGCAACAAGTTTTGCCGAGATTGGAACCCTGCCTTCTGCTTTTCTATCTTGCCTAGCATAGCCGAAATAAGGTACAACAGCAGTAATCCTGTCGGCTGATGCTCTTTTCAAACAATCTATAATTATTAGCATTTCCACCAGATGTTCATTAACAGGTGGAGAAAGCGACTCAACTACAAACACATCAGTGCCTCTTATATCCTCTTCAACTTTTACATCAATTTCCCCATCAGGAAATCTGCCCAAGTTTATCTTTCCAGGTTGCACACCCAGATACTCACATATCTTTTGCACCAATAAAGGATTGGAACTGCCCGAAAAAATTTTCAACTCGTCCTTTCTAAAACTATTCATAATTGAATTAAAAAATTACAATCATTTATATTATCGATTGTTAGCAGAAAGTTGGCTTTTTAGTTTTTTTAATGGTCGTGCCGGTATACCTACAACAACTTCACCTGGAGGAACATTATGATTCTTCGTTACCACAGCGCCTGCGCCTGTCTGTGAATTCCTGCCCATTTTAACGGGAGCTACCAAAACAGTCCCGCTACCAGTGGTTACACCATCTTCTATAATTGTAACGTTATGATTTTTACCATCATAATTTGCTGTAATAGTTCCTGCACCTATATTAACGTTCTTACCAATTATAGTATCACCAAGATAACTTAAATGTCTTGCCTTACTTCTACTACCGATAACAGCATTTTTTAACTCCATAAAATTGCCTATTATAACTCCATCTGATAATCTTGTATTACTTCTTATCCTGGCAAATGGACCGATTACGCAATCCTTACCTATAACAACACCCTTCTCTACAACGGTAAAAGGATTTACAATCGTTCCGCTACCAATCTCTACGTCATTCTCTATATAAACAGAAGATGTAAAAGGTATTCTTACACCACAAGATAAATGTCTCTTTATTATGATATTCCTTTCCATCTCACAAATTCTTGCATAATCCTCCCATGTGTTTAAATTTATTACGCTACTACCATCAAAAGATAATTCCCCAATGTTCAATTTATTTTTATATGCTAATTCAACAATATCCGTCAGATAATATTCGCCGTTTTCATGCTTTTTTAATCTTTTAAGCAAACTTTTCACTACATCCCATTTAAAAATATACACACCAACATTTACTTCTTTTATAGTTTTTTGAAATTGAGTTAATTCCGATTCTTCCGCTATTTTGATAATTCTGCCTCTACTATCTCTAATAATTCTTCCAAAGCCAGACGGATTATCTATACAACTTACAGCAAGATTAACATCATTCCTTCCAACCTGCGTAAACCTCGTCAAATCATCTTCACTTATAAAAGGCAAATCACCATTTACAACCAGAACATATCCATTGTAATTCTTAAGATAAGAAGATAATGAATTTAAAGCGTCAGCCGTTCCACATTGTTTTCTCTGTTCAACAATATTCACTCTATATTTTTTCACTTTTTCTATAACTCTTTCTTTGTCAAAACCAACAACTACTATTATGTCATCTAAATTATTAAGCGCCAAAACCTTTTGTAATATTCTATCAATAATAGATTTGCCCATTATTTCAAGAAGAACCTTGGAATATGGGAGATTTAATCTTTTACCTTCCCCTGCGGCAAAAATTACACATTTCAAAGACATAGATGAATTTTATAAATTTTTTTCTTTATTTTGTATTTATAATTTAAAAGAAACGTGGCTGAAAATATAAATATTCGCAGAACGTTTTTTTTGGACAATAAAAAAATTGCGAGAGGATAACAAGGTATTTTTCTATAATTAAAGCGATTCCAGCAAATTTAAAGTGAATCTTGAGAAGAACATCTTCAAGGCATACGATATAAGAGGTATCTATCCTGCAGAATTAAACGAAGAATCTGCTAAAATAATAAATAATGCCCTTATTCAACATTTTCATCCGAAAACCATTCTCGTAAGTAAAGATGTAAGAACAAGCAGTCCCTGTCTGTTTAAAGCAATTATGGATACTATCCCGGAACATATAAAGACATATTATCTTGAACTTTCTACAACCCCAATGTTATATTTCTACGCTGGCAAATTAGATGTGGACCTTAGCATTATGATAACGGCGTCACACAACCCACCTCAATATAACGGTTTTAAAGTATCAAAGAAGAACGTTTATCCCATATCAGGAGAAGAAATCCTCAGCATTATAATTAATAATGAAAAATTAAGAATAGGAAATGAAAAGTTATCTAATACAAATGAACATATAGAAGAGATAAAAGAAGCAGTTGCAGGGTACAGGGAATTTTTGCTAAAGCAAATTGATAGTAGAAACTTTAAGAGAGTATTAAAAATTGCTTGCGATTGTAGCAATGGAACAAGCGGATTAGTTTTAACAAGGTTATTTCAAAATTTACTGATAGAAGCGGTTTTCCTGTGTATGATGCCGAATGGTAACTTCCCCAATCATGACCCCAACCCCCTAATATTCAATAACATAAAGCATTTGTCTGAATTTATAAAAGAAGGTAAATTTGATTTGGGTATTGCTTTTGATGGCGATGCTGACAGAGTAATATTTCTAGATGAAAAAGGCAATCCGGTACCATCTGATCTAATGTTAATATACATTGCAAGGGCTATGAAAATTAAAAAAAACATCAGTAAAGTATTTATTGATACCCGCTCCTCTCAGGTTATCTTTGAAGAATTAGGCAAACTTAATATCAGTGTGGAAAGAATAAAGGCAGGACATTTATATATGAGAAAGAAATTAGCAGAAAACACAAATTGTTTTGCAGGGGAGTTATCAGGTCATTATTACCATAAAGAAAACTACAACTCCGACGCAGCGATTCTGACTATGCTCTACGTTTTGGAACAACTATCATCAGAAAACATAAAAGTATCCGAAATTGTAAATAAATTTAAAAAATATGTATCAAGCGGAGAGTTAAGTTACAAAGTAGAGAATAAAAATATTGTTTTGGATAAAATTGATAAATACTTTTCTAACACCAAGAAAGAATACATAGATGGGATAAGTATATATGAAAGCGATTTCTATATGAACATAAGGGAATCTAATACGGAAAACTTGGTAAGAGTCGTAATAGAAGCAAAAACGAAAGAAATGGTTGACAATATACAGAAAAAGATAGAAAATATAATCTAAGTTATAAATAATCTATAAGTTTTTCTAATTGGAGTTTGCGAGAAGCTTTTAGCAATATATATTTACATTCAGGGGTAATTATCATATTAACAGAATCACAGAGTTTATCTACATTTTCAAAACAGTAATGAGCAATATTAAATCTTCTCAAAAAATCAGAACCTGCTTTAAATTCCTTGCCAACAAGAATTTTTAAGCCAGCAAAATTCTTTAGAAAATGAGCAATTTGTTTATGATAAAATGAACTATAATCACCTAACTCCAACATATCGCCGAGTATAATCGCGGAGTGTGAAGCAGGCACTAACAAGCAAAAAGAAGAAATTGCCATATAGGTGGAAGCAGGGCTGGCATTATAACAATCAGCAATTATTGTCTTACCATTTTTTTGCACTATCTGATTTCTTAATTTGGGTAGGTTAAAACCCTTAAATGCCCTGTAAATATCTTCATAATTAATTCCATAATACTTTCCTATTGCATAAGAAAATAATGCAGAATATATAATGGAATGACTATGGATAGGAATCTCAAAAAACTCGTTGTTTATGGTAAACTTAATTTCAGATAATTTCTGTTGAACAAGAGTGCCTAAATAGTTTGAACCCGACATCGTCCCAACTTTTTCGGCATCAGGTATAGTACTTAATAGAAAACTATCAGCATTTACAAATATCTTTTTGGCATATCTGGTTATTTTCTTTTTCTCCTCAAATATAGCAAATACAGACCTCATACCCTCAAGATGAACAGGGGAGATATAAGTTATAATAGCAATATTCGGTTTTGCAATTTCAACAAGTTTATCCATCTCACCAAGATGATTAATGCCGAATTCTAACACAATCTTTTCTTCGTCATTATAATTTAATATGGTATATGATAATCCCAAGATATTATTGTAACTTGCAGGTGAAAACAGCACTTTAAATTTTCTGGATAGAACCTCTGCTATTAGGCATTTGGTTGTAGTTTTTCCTACGGTTCCAGTAATACCTATAATATCACATTTTATATATTTTCTGAATTCCTTTGCTAAATCCGACATAAAATTAATGGGAGAATTAACCTTAATAATTGTTTTATTATGGCTAAAACTTCTATACTCTGGTAAAACTTTACTCACAACAGCCACCTGAGCGCCTTTATTTAAAGCATCGCAAACAAACTGATGCCCATCAACGTTCTGCCCTTCCAATGCAAAAAAAATAGAATTACCATGCACGTTTCTTGAATCAAAACTTATTCCATTAACATTACCTACAAAGCCATTTGTAACCATTTCAATCTTGTCAATGCTTAAAATATTTACTTTAGATTTAAAAGTAAGCATCCTTAGTTATTAGAAGATTTTAAGATTATAAGATTACAATATTATATTACACCATCAACTCCAAACGACAGAAATTACCACAAAGAGGAAATTCATAAAAAGTCAAAGGTCAAAACTCAATGGTCAAAATTTCAAGGTTTAAAAATTTAAGGTAGCACAGACATTCCTGTCTGTGTATCTTTGTCTTTCACAGGCAAGAATGCCTGTGCTACTTTAATGCGTTGGGCTCTAACCGCGCTAATTCGAAATAAATGAAGAATGAAGGATGGAAGCTAAACTACAAAAGGGGAATTTGAAAGTGTGGTAATTTCTGGCGCATTTCACATTATTCTTTACATAATCAGATTCAAGTAAGAGCTGTTTCTAATACGTAATAAATGTTACCATTTCGTAACAATTCTATAAATAAAATAAGGAATATATTTTGCTACACTTTATGATGCGAAAGAATTATTATATACAACTGATCTTATATTCTATATTCTGTATCCTGTATACTATTCTTAACATAGGGGTTGGGTCAGATACAGACCTTGGGGATGTAGAAAGGGCAATACGGGATCTAGCTATAAAAGGTTATGGATACTCACCCGAGTTATTAGATGAGCAACTCAAAAATGTTAGTTTAATAAGAACACAAGAACGATATGGGTCATTTACACCAACTATCAAAGGTGTAAATTTCAAAGAGGTCCAGAAAGTATTAGTGGAAAAATTTTCTGATATTAAAAAGAAGGCATGGGATGATTACATAAACCACAGGTTACCATGGCAAAACGTTAATCATGAAAATAGTAGCTCATCAGGTGGCCCGCTGACCCCACCGAGTGGACCTGCTCCCCCTCCTACTCCAACTACTGCACCTCCATCCCCCACTCCAACTACTGCACCTCCATCCCCCACTGATATTAATCAAAAAGAACAGGATTGCATTGCAGAACACAATAAATACAGAAAAAGTATTGGACTAAGTGAGCTAAGCGCAGATCAGAAAATGATTCTTGCTGCAAGAAAACATTCACAATATATGGCAAAAGTTAACAAACTTGCCCACGAGGGCATAGGGGACGGTAATCCTTGGCAAAGATGTCAATCTGAAGGCACAGTCTGTATGGCTGAAAACGTCGCCATGGGAACTTCTGACCCAGTTCAAGTTGTAAAAATGTGGCTTAATAGTCCAAGGCATAAGGCAAATATTGAAGGCAAAACATGGACACGAATAGGATGCGGTTTTGCTCCACCTTATTGGTGGACATGTGTTTTTGGACAATAGCAATTGGGCAATTTTATGTGAGTAGTTTGAAAATGCTCTATTCTTTTACCTGTATACATTCTAAAACGATTTCTTTATCTGAAAAGTGTATAGTTTTATCTTTAAAAATCTGGTAATCCTCATGTCCTTTACCGGCTATCAGAATTATATCATCGGCTTTGGCTAAATAGATAGCTTTCTTTATTGCCTTTTTTCTATCTACCTCTTCAAAAATAAGCGATCTCGCAGTATTTTTAATACCCGCTTTTATATCTTCTATAATGCTTTGAGGGTCTTCTGTTCTGGGATTATCTGAGGTTATAATTGCTATATCGGAAAACTTGGTGGCAATTTCACCCATTAGAGGTCTTTTGGCTTTATCCCTGTCCCCACCACATCCAAAAACACAGATTATCCTACTTTTTTCATTCTTCAACTGATTTAGAGCGACCAACACATTCTGTAGCGCCCCATGTGTATGAGCATAATCAATATAAATATTATAATCTTTGGTTTCAACCTTTTCCAGTCGTCCAGGTGGGCTATCAAACTTTAATATCGCATCAACAATTGAAGATTCAAAATTTCCGTTTAAAGAAAGTAAAGATTTAAGAATTTGAAAACAACTTATAAAAGCAGCCGTTAGATTATAGATGTTATGCAATCCTATTAGTTTGGTATTCACTTTATATTGTTTACCATTATATTGAAGAGAAAATTCCGTCCCCCATATGCTCAATTTCTCTTGCCCAATACGAACATCTGCATTTTTATTCTTACCATAGGTGATGACAGCACCATTAGAATTGTGAACAAAAAACTGATGATTTTCATCATCAACGTTTATAATAGCAAAGCCCGTTTTATCCATATACTTAAAAAGTTTCATTTTAGCATTTCTGTAATCTTCAAAATTCTTATGATAATCAAGATGGTCGTGTCCTATGTTAGTAAAGATTGCCTGTTTGAAATTATAAATAGGTATTCTTTGCTGGACAAGACCATGAGACGACATTTCCATTACAACATACCTTACGCTCCTTTTCTTTGCTTCACTCAAAACTCTGTATACAGTCAGTATATCTGGGGTAGTCAAAATACTTTTTTCCACATAATCACGGGCAGTATACTCTACGGTGCCCAATTTTGCGCAGGGTGTGGCGCAATAATTTAATATATGTTCTATGGCATAAGCAGTGGTTGTTTTACCATTAGTTCCTGTAACACCAATTAAGTAAAAATCTTGTAAATTTACATCATATATTAAAGATGCTATTGTTTCTAAATAATTATTAAGATTAGGAATTTCTATTATAGGAACAGAAGAAAAAGGAATGGAGGAGGGTGCGAAAACTACATTAGCGCCGTTCTGGATTGCCTCCTTTACATATTTACTGCCATCTGTTTTTTCGCCTGGCAGGGCAAAAAATGCCCAACCACCTTTTAAATGTTTGCTATTTAAAGAAGCAGCCGTTATTTGGATGTCCTGAATTCTAAATTTTGAGTTTTGAATTTTATATGGTATATTATTTTCTTGCAGTTTCTGTAGCAGGTTTTTTAGTTGCATTCAATTCAAATTTTACAAAAAGTTTTTGAAGGGATTTTTCAATAAATTCTTTAACATAAGGAGCAGCAACTGTGCCACCAAAATATGCGCCCTGTGGGTTGTCAAGTTGGAAATAGACCAATAAGCGAGTATCACTATGCGGGGCAAATCCTATAAAAAATGAACGATGTTTATTAGCAGTATATCTATTATCTTCCCCTAATAGCTTAGATGTCCCCGTTTTACCTTCTACAGTGTATAACTTTGAATCAGCCCTTTTCGCCGTTCCTATTTTAGTTACCAACCCTAAGGCATTTCGCACCTTCTCTACTACTTTCTCATCTAAAACCCTCCTCCTAATCATTTCCCTGTTTCTCAATATGGATAAATTCACTAAATACCCCCCATTAGCAAACATTGAGTAAGCTCTTATAAGATGAAAAGGTGAAGTAAGTATCTCATAACCCATAGGAAGCGATATCAAAGTATGATAAGACCACTTTTCAAATGGCGTTATTTTTGTTTTAAGCGTATTTACAAAACCAATTGAAAACCTATTCAACAGATTAAACGTTTTCAATGTCTCTAAAAAATCTTCCTGCCGAAGTTTCTGAGAAAGTTTTGTAATACCTATATTACTTGAATATGCAATAACCTCTTTTGCACTCAAAGTTCCATGAGGGGTATGGTCAAAAATATGCCTTGCCCTTATTCTATAATGACCATTCTCACAGTAAACTTTTGTATCTTCATCAACTATATTCTTTTTCAACAGAGTATAATAGAAAAATGGCTTAAAAAGAGAACCCGGCTCCAAAGGAGAAGTAAGAGCAAGATTGTTAAACAGTTTAATTGGTTGCACATTGTATCTTGCAGGGTCAAAAGTAGGTATTTGCACCCACGCAAGAATATCACCATTGTTAGGGTCAATGGCTATAGCAATTAGATTTTGCGGCTTCCATCTGTCAAAAGACTCCTTTGATATCTCATATAATGTATTTTGTAACTTAATATCCAGCGTCGTAGTAATACCATCTTTTGGTGCACTAGGCATAATAAAGTCAGTAAGTAAAAACCCTTCTCCATCAGCACCCCTTATGAATCTTATAGTTTGCTTACCCATATACAACTTATTATTCAAAGACAACTCTAAACCACCCAAAGGTTGATTCTCTTTATTTCTAACACCAACAATATGACTTATAATCTTGCCATAAGGGTAAAACCTGCTAAATTCCGTTACTTCAAATATCCCTTTAAAACCATGCTCTATCCTCTTTGCCGTTTTTCTCTTTAACCATACAAACTTTCTTTTCAACCGATACTTGCGCAACAGTTTTGCAACATCATAATGAAAAATTGATGCTACCTTTTGAACCTCTTCTTCACTTTTTAACACCGTCGTATCCACAAAATACGAATACTTAGGTATAGAAGCAGCTAATATCGCTCCATTTCTGTCATATATATTTTTAAATGGCAAATCAACAGAAAATTTCTTAAGATATTGAGATACCTTTCTCTCTTTATATACATTTTTGTATTTTGATAATTTGTGTATGTATATGAAAGGAGGAAGCGCAAATAAAATAAATAGAAAAACTATTGTATTAGTGGTTCTTCTGCTCATTTTTTACTATTGGACTATTTTTTATTTTATTATGCTTTATTACTTCTATATTCTCTAAATCCTTTAAAATCACATTATGCTTTTTCGCTAACATAACCATCCTATCTGGCGACATAACACTTTGAAATTTCATCTTTTTATTTTCAAGTTTTACATTTAAACGTTTAATTTTCTCCTCTAATTTAAGTATATCCCTACTTAGTTTCAGATTATTAACCTTCATATTCAACGCCATAAAAAACAATAAAAACAAACTCAATAATACTGTTAATTTTAGGTATATATTCATAGCGGCAATATCACCCCTTAAAAAATATAAGTGGTAGCAAGTATCCAGCAGCAACGGATAAACAAAAATTACCAATTATGAATATCCCATTATGAATAATTCTCTTCTCCCAGCTTGCTCTGTATCCTGTATTCTTCATTTCCATTCCTATATAATATTCGTAGTTTTGCAGAACGAATGGACTTATTTTCTGATATTTCCTTATAGTCAGGTTTTATTACTTTCTTATTATATAATGAAAACTCTCCTGTATTAGCATATTTTTTGAAGTAGGTCTTCACTACCCTATCTTCAATAGAATGATATGTAATGACAAATAGCAATGCCTCTTTATTCAAAAGATTAGGAATAGCCTGCAAAAACGCCTGTAAGTTATCCAGTTCTTTATTTACATATATCCTCAACGCCTGAAAAATAAGCGTTGCAGGATGTAGTTTACCTCTAACCTTAGGTAGATTTTTCTCAAGATAATGCCCTAATCCAACATTAGATGGTTGATGATGAATGTTGAATCCTGAAATTTCATTAACATATTTTTTTAAAATCCTTGTAAGTTTAAACGGATTTTTAATGCCTGCATAATCAATAAAAATCTTAGACAATTCTTCTTCGGACAACTCCTTTATTAAATCCTCTGCGGTTCTCCCGCTATTTCTGTTATATCTCATATCAAGGTAAGGTGAATCAAAGCTAAACCCACGCTCAAGAGTTTTTAAGTGATACTGGGAAACACCCAGATCCAGTATTACTATATCAGCCATAAAAGGAAGTGATGACTGGTAAGTCACAAGAAATGAGCGCAAATTTTTATAGTTATCATTTATAAAGTAAACTTTTGGAACGTTACCATTTAACCCTTGTATAAATTCTTCAATCCGTTTTTTTGCTATCTGCAATATCTCACCGTCTATGTCTATGCAAAAAAGATGTTTTATTTCGTTAGAAAAATTGTCCAATATAGCCATACTATGAGAACCTGTGCCACAAGTTCCGTCCACTATAACATCTTTCTTCGCTTTATTCTTTAGGATACCTATTATCTCATTTATAAAAACAGGTTTATGTAATATTATATCCACGTTGATTTTGTTATAGTGTAAACGTATTACGAGTTAGAAGGAATTGATGACCCCTCAGCAAAAAACACAAAATAAGATAGAGCTAGTAAAAATCCAATCGCAACAGCCCCTAATAGATTTATGAGGAGATTGGGGTATTTAGATTTGTCACTGACAGTAACGGGTATAGATACATTTATAGTTCCTATACCAGAACTTGCTACAAATAACCCATTATATTTACCAATCAGTGTCTGACTAAAAAAATTCTGTATTTCCTCTACCGCTTTCACATAAGTATCATTTATATATGAATTACGTAAATTCTGAGACAAATTTTTCATCTGAGTTTGGACATATTCGTCATATTTTTTATATGTCTCTTCAAGAATATTTCTTACCTTCTGCAAAAATCTCTCGCCAAAAAACTGCTCCATATACTTACTATCAAAAGATGATTTCATATTTAGTAATACATCCTTTATAATATTAGAACTAGCAAAATATAATTTTATATTATCTGTTACAACCGATGATGGCAAATCCACTGAATCTGGTTTTGTTCCATTAATTTTTTCAGTAAATTCCTGGACCTTATCCAACAACAATTTTTCTATCTCTTTAAACGTTTTTTCTAATTGTTCTCTTTTTTGCACTAGGATTCTTTCTCTTTCTCCCTTATATATGTTTATTATTGCCTTCAAAAATTCCCCCGCCTTTTCTTTATCCTTATCATAGAAGTAGAACCCTATTATATTACTATCTAATATTGGCATGATTTTAAAATTTTTGGAAATGTATTTGTATTGTTCATCACTTTGATATACCTTTTTTATATATGTCTTTAACTCGTCTGGCAGATTCTTATATAGTATTTTGTGAAAATTAGTATTCCTCAATAATTTTACTTGTGCTTTCAAAAGAGAAGGCCAGGGAATCCATCTGTAGCCATAAGAGTAATCATGCTCCCCTATCTCATCAATAGTAGCAGCAGGTTTTTCAGGAAATAATTCCAGCATAGCAAAACTTTCATAATATCTTCCTTCAATTAGTGTATATATTCCTACTATTAACAGCAGTGGAAGGGTGCAAATTAAAAACGCCTTTAGTAGTTTAACCATAAAATCGTATCAGGGTTTTGGAATATGAATTGTGGTTTTGACTTATGATTTTTGAGTTTCATTGTTTATCAAAGTATAAGAGTATATTTTTATAAAGTTCTACACCTACAAGAAGCGCATCCTCATCAAAATCGAATTGCGGTGAATGGTGCGGGGCAGTAAATCCTTTCTTATCATTTTTAGAGCCAACAAATATATAAGCGCCAGGCACTCTCTCTAAAATAAAACTAAAATCCTCCGCTCCCATTGTCATAAGATTAGATTTTATATTATCAACAGGAATAAAACTCTCCATTATTTTTCTTACCTTATTTACAACGTCAACGTTGTTGATTGTTGGGGCATAATATTTTGTATATTTTAAATCAACGTCAACGTTCCAACTTTTTGCTATGCTTTTAGCAATACCTGAAAGTTTTGATTCAATATTTGCGCGTATATCTGGATTAAACGTTCTAAATGTCCCGCTAACTTTTATCTTATCTGGTATAATATTAAAGGCATATCCACCATTGATTGTTCCGAAACTTAAAGCGAGCGGTTCAAATGGAGAGTGCATTCTGCTTACAACGGTCTGAAATGCCTGTATGATATGAGCAAGGACAATGGTTGGGTCATTTGAAAGGTGAGGCACAGCTCCATGTCCACCTTTACCAGTAATTTCAATATCAAACCTATCACCGCATGCCATAACGGAACCTCCTTTTAAACCAATCTTGCCTGTTTCAAGTTCGTTCCACAAATGTAAAGCAAAAGCATAATCAACTTTTGGATTTTTAAGCACCCCTTCTTCTATCATAGGTAATGCCCCACCAGGACTTTCTTCCGCTGGCTGAAACATTAATTTAACATTTACTTTAAGTTCATTTTTCAACGTTGGAAGCAACTTTGCTATGGCAAGCAACATTGCAATATGACCATCATGACCACACGCATGCATTACACCTTTGTTTTTAGAGATATAAGTAACTTGATTTTTCTCCTCTACAGGTAAGCCATCCATATCTGCGCGCAAAAGAATAGTTGTTTTAGAATTAGTATTAAAATTACAAATTATACCTGTTTTTGCAATTCCACTGATAGGTGTAAGTCCATATTCTTGCAACCTTTTTGTTATAAATTTTGCAGTATTAAATTCATTAAAAGCAAGTTCTGGATTCTGATGAAGGTATCTTCTATTTTGCACTATTTCATCTTTAACCGCAAGAACCTGCTCAGATATTTTTACGGAACTCATACCGCTTTAAGTTTTTTAGGGTGTGGAAGGTTCGTAAGTTTTGCATTCTTCCAATAAATTTTTTTTGCATCTATCCATAAATCCTCAATATTATAATATTCCCTAAGTTCTTTTGTAAAAAGATGTAGAGCGCAAAAATCCCATGTAAAGACCGTCCACCCTGACCTCTCCACTCCCTCTACATTTAAAGGCATCATATTGAATCCCTTTGCTACTCTTTTCAAATCCTTTAAAACAAATAGAGAATGGTCAGGCGTCTGCACAGTCCCAATAATAAAATAATCAACAACATAATTTTCCTTGTTCAATTTTAAAATAACAATATCCTCAACTTTTTTTAAATATAAAAATTTTGCTAAAAATATTACCCACTCCCTCTCTTTACGCTCCAATTCTGAATTTATTACAGCTTTCTTTACTTCAAACAATTATTTATTTGACAAATTTCCCGGTATTTAGAAATTTATGGATTGGATATTTTTTCATTATTTCTTTTACTCTATCAACCACCTGTTCTATTTTACCATCTTTTTCATATTTTACAATCTCAACATTCTCTAAAATAAACTCTTTATGTATTGCCCATGTCTTGTTCAACCATGAAGTGCTACCTTGAGAAAACTTGTCAAATATACGAATAAGAGCATTAAGGATAGAGATTGTTCTTTCAAAGGGCACTTTTGATTCATTATAAACTGTATTGTTCAGAATGGTAGCGAGTAAAAGCGTAATTCTGTTTTTGGTTATTTCAAAATCCAGATTATTAATAAACCTTTTTATGATGATAAGGTATTTTTCAATTAATCTTACTCTCAGAAAGTCATTATTATCTTTCGCGGCGAGTTCTTCTTTTTTCACAATCCGGAAAAGTATGTGAAGCAGTTTAACCCTCCGCATATAATGATCCGGCATTTTACCATAATTTCTATATAGCCATGCAAGATATCTATTATATTTTATTGATGACTTAATTGAAAGAATACTTTCAGAAAACTTATTTAATCTGAGCCAGAAGAATATATCCATAAAAGAAAGGGTGCTTACAAATCCTTCATAATAAATACCAGTGGGGTTAGCCTTCCTTTTTTTATCAGATATCTTTTGATAAATATCGGCAGCAACCTGATATGGACTTAATTTGAAGTCCCTCAAGAATTTTTCTTCAAACACAGGATTATATATACCTCTGTTATACAGAATTAAAGCATACCATGTTAATAAATCCTCACTTTCAGGGTTAAATTTTAGTCCATCTGCAAGTATTTTAAGTCCCGTTTTAATCCATAACCAACTATCTTCAGGATTATCCTGTATTCTTGAAATATTAATCGCTGTATTCCATCCATGATGCGACCATACTTCTTCATATTCCGGGGAAAGTGAAGTTAAAATCTCAAGAAGAGGTATATTATCAATGTATTTATTTTCATCTTCATTAGTACCAATTTTCAACCACACAATATTATTAAAATAAGGTCTCCAACCATTTATAATAATGCCGAGGATACGATTTCTAAAGTAAGCGGTTTTTGCTTGGGCAACGATGTTTTTTATATCATTATTTCTATTTTTTACCGCTTCATTGGTTAGGGCTACTTTTGAGGTTAATAACTGACACACAAAGTAGAGAAAAGCCGCAAGCAAATAAATTATATATCTAATTACCATAAAAATATTGTTAATTAAACAGGAAACTCATAGAGTCTAAATAATAGAGAAACTATAAACACTACTATAAAAGTAACAATAACAGAACCAAATGTTATAGCAAAAAAATCGCCATCATTGATAGTTATTTTCTTCTCTAAAAGAGGGGTAAAACTGTAGTTTTTAAAATCCGGTATAATTTTATCAATTGCGCTATTAAGAACAACTGATATTTTCTCTAACCACAATGGAAACTCAATTGTATCATCTTTATGCTTATGTTCATAATTTTCTGAAAGGAATTTAGATTGGGCATGTTTTCTTCCTGCTTTTAACATATCTTTAGAATTCGCCCATATCCAGTATATAAGAGAACCTATTATTGCAGTGGGTGGACTCGTAAATGCAGACAATAGATAAGCAGGCATTGATGACTGCCAGGAAATTAGTGATTGAAATATCAATTCCTTAGAAATGGTTTTCAATATATTTTCTCTATCATAAACAATCTGTGGTTCAAACTGGTCAAATCTGACATAAACATCTTTGTCAAGACGCTCTATCGTGATTGAAACCTTGGAAGGTTTTAAAAAATATTTTCTTGGTAATTTCAAAAAATACGGTTGCATAGAAACAATTTTCTCATCAAACTGGACAAAATCATCTTCATCAAAATCAGCAAATATTTTAAATCTCATATACACCGAATTTTTATCAGAAAATATTTGCGCTTTAAAATATAGATAATACTCCGCAAAACCTGTATAATCCGGGAAAATATTATAAATCAGTTCAAGTTCCCCACTATTAAGTAAATCCGCTATTAAAACATTTTCCTTCAATTTTGAACCAAACGTTCTAATTCCTTCCACTCTTATATTTTTGGCTGAATAATCACTAACCTTTATGCCATAATTAAGGTTTTTTATATCAACAAACGTCCTGCCATAGAAAGAGATACCTAAAACATAAGAAAATATACCAAATAGAAGCGAGGCAATAAAAACAAATATAGAAAAACACAAAAACTTAAAGACAAAATATCTGTTCCTTGAAATTGGCTTAGACAGCTCAATCTGCGCCAGTTTCTTTTCTTTTATAGTATCCCATGAAAAAGCAAAGAAAATAGAGAATGATATAAAAACCAAAATCGTATTGACAGATTGAGCCCACTTAGAAAAAATGATAGCACCTTCATACTTATCTTCAACCGTCTTTGATAAAGAAAATATTATTACCTGCAAAATCAAAAAAACAATAATAAGAGGAATTAGTATTTTTCTTTTAACTTCTAAAAACGTCTGGAAGAGAAATGACCTAAATATATGCATCTATTATGTAATTATTGCTAAATACTGTCACTCTTGGTGGAAAAAGTCCTATGAAAAAACTCCTCCAACTTTTCAAGCGGCTGTTTTACTTCTAAAATGTTAACCCCATTTTCTTTCAAAATATTTAGAATTTTATCGCTATCCTGTTGGGTATTATAAGACATAGTAATTTGCAGGCGGTTTTGTAAAGTAAGAAAATCCCTTACAGTTCCTTCTTTTAATAATTTACCTTCATAAAGTAATACTAACCTATCAGATAATTCTTCTATATCCTGTAATAGATGACTACACAAAATAATTGTTGTTCCCTTCTTCTTTAGATTTTTTATAATATTTTTCAACGTAACGGAGGATATAGGGTCAAGACCTGTTGTAGGTTCATCCAATATAAGAAGTTGTGGGTCATTTATAATTGCTTGAGCAAAAGCCGTTCTACGCGCCAATCCTTTGGACAATTCCTTTATCTTTTTTCTCCTATGATTCTCTAATCCCACTAACTCTATCAATTCAGAAACCCTATTTCTTATATAACTTTTATCCTTATAAAAAAATCCACCATAAAAACACAGGACTTCTTCAACGGTTAGATATCGTGGCAGATACGACTCCTCAGGCATATAACCGATTTTTTTCTTTATATCAACGTTATCAGGAGAAAATCCAAAAACCTCAACATTGCCACTTTTTACTTTAAGAAGTCCTAATATTATTTTAATGGTAGTGGTTTTGCCAGAGCCGTTAGGACCCAAAAGACCAAATGTTTCACCCTTATAAATTTTTATAGATAAGCCATTAAGAGCATTTACTTTGACAGAACTAAATAACGCTCTGTATTCTTTATATACGTTGTGAAGATTTACTACTATTTCTTTTTCTTCCATATAATAGCATCGAAAGAAAAAGCGCCTCCTCCTGTTAAAATAAGAGTGCCTGCCATTGTCCAATAACATAGAGCCAATTCTTTAATCTTAAAAGGGTCATTGGCATGAGCCATAAAGGCGGCAACAGTCATTGTAACAAACACAAAAAAAGCGCCTATTCTTGTTCCAAAACCTCCAACTATAAGAATCCCACCTAAAA
Organism: uncultured Planctomycetaceae bacterium; assembly: GCA_964633175.1. Lineage (GTDB taxonomy): Bacteria > Planctomycetota > MHYJ01 > CAZWFP01 > CAZWFP01 > CAZWFP01. The sequence goes on from CAZWFP010000009.1 coordinate 45,868, forward strand.
ATTCAGATAGCGCAGCCAACCAAGCAAAAAAGTATGGTAGCGGGAAACCCATTGATTGCGTAAAACCCGCTAACTTCTTCACTCCTTCACCAAAATTAGCACCACCAAATATTTTGCCATAACCATGATAGGATATCCCTATCCCCATTAATATTCTTAGCCACAAAAGCCCTACCGCTATTAGTCTCTCTTTCATATACTATACTCTCATAATATATTATAAATTATATGTTAAAAACTTTATATCTTCCTTACCCAATAGTTCGCCAAAGGGAATTGTAAAACGATAAATTTTGAATTTTTTATGCTTT
>CAZWFP010000010.1:0-2560 GCA_964633175.1 uncultured Planctomycetaceae bacterium
TTTTTATGTTTTTAAATAAACCTTCTTCGAGCTTAGTAGGCATAGTTGCTGTCATAACTATAAAAGGGATTGTACAATTATATAAGATTTCCATGATTGCTCGCATAATAGAGAATGTGAATTCATCTCTATACATATGTGCCTCATCAAAAACAACTAAAGAGGAGGCAATTGCTCCAGCGGGGACATCAATGTGCTTTCCAACTTGTTGGCTTGTTCTTGCGAAAGCGTAAACAAATTGATCTAACGTTGTAACAACTATATCAGAAATAAAAAAGGGCGCATTAGGAACATCATAATGCTGAATTTCTACAGATATGTATGGAGATACCATACCTGCATACTTTTTAATTCTGTCATAAATATTATTTACTAAAACTCTCATAGGTAATACATATACAAGCCGTGGAGAAATATTGAAATCATTACTGACAAATTGATGTAAAAACGGTGCCAAAATAGATTCTGTTTTACCTGTTCCGGTAGGGGCTCTTAATAATATTGGAAATTCTCCTTTATTAATTGCTTCCCACATTTGACGTTGATGCTCATATGGAGGAGAAATATTAAGATATTTTAAATAAAATTCCTCTATTTCCATGCCTAAAACATATCTAATCTATGTGAATTTTTTAATTGATCCTTCTCTCTGAGAATCATTATCCTCAAGGGTTCTATAACCACCATCGCAATATTATACTAAGTACGTTTATTATTTTAAATTGGTGAATTCTTTTATAAAAAAGTTCTTTATTTCATCCCATCTCACAGGTTTTAGCATTTCTAAATGTGGCTCGTTATCCGCATCCTTAAAAAATACCAATGATTTTCTAATGATTAAATCATTACATTTGCCAAATTTCTCTTCATAGAGTTCTAAAATCCTGCTAGCATTTATAGATAATTCCTTTACAACGAAATACAAATCTGTAAAATCCTTTCTGCTGCCACGACCTATAATAGCGTTTATCTTCATACATAAAATATCTTCTAACGATGCCATATGTATATCATTTAATTTTCTAAGTGGTTTCAATAGTTTGTATGGATAATATAAAAATGACATTTTCACATTCTGTATCTTAGCATGTATGGTGTTTCCACTTTTGAAATAAACCTTCTGGTTGCGAAAGAAAGGAAAGTATTCTTGGAAATCCAGGTTTTTCTTGGTGAAGAAATCTAAATCCTTTGACTTTCTATGTTGTAAATAATAATATACGGCCGTTCCACCTGCAAGGTAAAACCTGCCGGAATCTATGAGCGGTTTTATATATTTTATTGCTTTTCTATGATTTTTTAGTAACTCCATTATTTATTTTGAAAATACAATTTCCAGAAGTTATAAGATAAAGGGTGGAGTAATTTTTTACCTTTTTTGAGAACAAACTGTTTGATAACCTTCGAACCCGTATAACTTAGCAATATAAAGAACTGTTTTGTATCGCCCAATTCCAGAACTCTGGAAATTACGAAAGGGCTTTTAAGATTCTTTTTTACAGACTCCCATTTATACTCCCAAAATAATTCTTTAAGTTCATTAATATTGCTCGACATTTTCTATCTCAAACATGCCGAAGCCCTGGGAGTTTTTGGAACCTAATCCACATAGGTATAATATTTTCAGCATATTTGGTTGTCCCTCAAGTTTATATATTCCACTATACCCATGAATTATAGTTCCCTTATATTTTAATATGTGAAAGTTCCTTTTTATAGAAAATCTTAATGGCTCTATTTCAAATGTTCCATTATATTCTTCCCCTAATATAAGTTTATATTTTTTCAAGGCATTATTTTTTATTATTTCATTGAATTCTTTTTCCCTTGGGTTGTAAAAGTACGTTTTCTTTGTGCCATCTTGTTTGTAAAAGGTTGAATATACGGTAATTGGACTTAGCATTTTTATTGTAACAAAATTTTTAAAATCAGGGGGTGATAGAAATTCAATAGATGATACTTTTAGTGTGTTCCCGCGTAAATTAATAGTGTCATTTTTTAATAGGTTCAATGACAGGTTTTTTGTTATGTTTTCGTCTGCAAAAGAAACAAAGAAATGAAATGGCGATTTAATTATAAGTGAACTATTACTACTTATGTGGAAGTTGTTTGCAAAAATTTTAGAGAAAGTGAAAAGTTTGAAATTTCTTTTTTCATGTTGATACCCCTTGTTGTGCAGGTGGTTTGCCACCCCGTCTGTTAGATTGTTATAAATAATTGCCTGCAAGATTTGATTGTAGGGAATGGGTATGGTAATTGAATTTTTCTCCATCAAAGTAAAAGAAATTTTTAAACGAGAGTTGCTGAGTTTTTCAATATGAGTCATAAAGTTGAGAATAAGATTATACCAAAAGAAAGTTGGTTTTCAAGTATAAATAAAGGTATGCAGAAACTACCACACTACAAAATTCCGCTTTATTCAGTATCCATTATTTATTACGAGTTTAGCGAGTTTCAGAAACTACCGACAAGGTTAAAAATTAGTATTTATGCGAATTTTTGCCTAAGAATTAAAAAGAAGGAGTGGGCGTTGCTTAACGCCCCCTCCTTAGAAATAACTATT
>CAZWFP010000010.1:2660-45856 GCA_964633175.1 uncultured Planctomycetaceae bacterium
AATTAAAAAGAAGGAGTGGGCGTTGCTTAACGCCCCCTCCTTAGAAATAACTATTATTTCCCACCGCTATCTCTTCTTGCTTTTTGGTTTGGTTTATCACATTCTATCTTTCCTTTTTTTTTGGCATTTTATCACATTCTATCTTTCCTTCTTTTTGGCATCTTACACAGAAATCATGCAATTCAGGTGATGGCAATTCAGGTGATGGCAATTCAGGTGATGGCGGTGCAATCTGTGGACATTTTCCTCCTGGTCCTCCCTCACATTTCTGGCGGCAGAAAAAGCTTTTACATATGTTACACTGAGGAGGATCTTCCACCAAACACCTGCATCTACCTCTTTCACATACTGGTTTTAGTCGTGGACATTGGTTTCCCTTAAGACATACTACTTTGCCTTTACATACCCCAATACACTCAGTATCTGTTTTACACTCTCGTGGAGGAGGTATCTTTAAAATCTGAGCAACAATATCCGGTAGTCCTGGACCACCACCTGGGGGACCACCTATTGGTGGCTTAATCTCTTTTTCAGGATGTGGTGGCGGAGATGAATCTGATGGTGGCTGGCCTCCCCCTACACATATACACACGCTTATTGCTATAATACTTACTAACACTATCATTCTTTTCAATAGTTCCATACTCTCTTCTCCTTACTACTCTAAAATATACTAATACCTTAAAAGGCAGAACCTTCCTATATAATACTCTATCACCTCCTTTCCCACATTATACCATGTCATTTTATTAATTTTTTTCTCTAATTCACAATTTTGTGATGCCATAGGTAGAAAGATGCTTGCGCCATTCTTTTGGTTATCTCCTATACAACAACACATATATGGGTGTGGCAAAATCTATTCCTTAAAAACCACCAATTATTGATACCTTAATGTAACATTTATTACCTTAATGAAACAGTAAGAAGGCGGTATCTTACTTAAAAAACTTTTCTAATATTTCTATTAGATTATATGTGAATTTAGCAGCAAAATCCCTGCCGCTACCACTATTTTCTACAATTACACATAAAGAAACAGGAATCCTGCCTTCCCAAAGACCACAAAATAAAGAATGCGGCTTTGAACTACTACCAACCTGAACAGTGCCTGTTTTCCCATATATCTTATACTTTTCCAAACCCAGATTATGTGCCGTCCCTGTCTTACTGTGAACTACATTATATAACCCTTGTTTAACAATTTGTATATTTTTGGGTCTTACTCTTACATAAATTTTATCTTTATTTCTGCTCTTATTATTAGTTCCATACCTATGGACCTTAAAGTTTGAACTTTGAGCTTTTGCAATATGTGGAACAGGCATAAAACGCTTGTTATAAAATAATGAATATAATTGGACTAATTTCAATAAAGACACATATATATCTATCTGCCCTATCGCAAAAAGGGTTTTATTAAGAGGGTTAACAGGTGCATTGACTTTTGGTAAAGATTCATTAGGTAAATCTATATGCACTTTCTTATTCAATTTAAATCTACTTATAAAATCTCGTAAATCCTGGGCATTTAACTTCTGTATATTGTTATAAAAAAAAACGTTACAGGAGTGTTCGATGGCAGAAGTTATGTCTATATTACCATGACCGTTTGATGCCCAGCAATTAAAAACTCTGTTATAAAGTTTAACCCTGCCACCACAATAACTTTTTGTATCGCCAGAGATAATACCTTTTTCTAACAACTCTAATGAAACAAACGGTTTAAGTATAGACCCGGGCGGATAAAGTCCCTGATAAATATTAGAAAAATAAAACTGTTTTAATGGCTTATCTAAATTCTCTTTTTTTATTTCAGAAAGAAACAAAATGTCACCATTTTCAGCATTCATACCTACTGCGGCACAATTCGTTTTTAGTTTCTTACAAAATTGTTTTAATGCTTCTTTTACCGCTCTATTTAATTGTATGTCTATTGTCAAATATATATTATCTCCACTTTTTGTATTTTGGATCATAATAATTTCATTGCCCTTTTTCTGAACTACTCCTATTCTCCCTCGCATCAGCGAGTCATAATACAATTCTACTCCAAAATTCCCACTCAAGATGTCCATAAGTTTCAGTGTCTTGATAATACGATTTAAGTGTTTTTTATTACTAATCTTCCCTTGCAACTTCATAAGTATTTTCCTGATTATCACATTTTTTTTTCTGCCTTCAGCAAAACCCGTGGTTCCTACAAAGTCAAAGTCATAATCCGTAAAATTCCTTGTTCTTTTGAATATAGGATAAACATTCGCTTCAAACAACCTAAGTAATTCCAGATTATCATATATGTAATCAACCGATACGGTGCACACAACAGTTCTACCATTTTGACTTTGTAGGCAATTATCTCTATCATATAATATATCTTCAACCTCAGAGTATTGTTTGATGAGTTTTGGGATTTGCAAGTTGAAGAACCTGCGGCCATGGATTTTTCTATATATCATTTTGTACATAAAATGCGTAGAAGTAATCTCCAAGCCCGATGGGTCATATATATTACCTCTCGTAGGATTTACAACAACAAACTGAGAACTTTTCTTTTTTATAGTATTTTTTTTATAGGCGGGGGCAGTTTCCTTCAAAAGAGTAGAAGAAAGGTATAAAAATATACCCACATATAGAAAATATATAACGTATTTAATCAATTGACCCAAGCGAATATTTTTTATATAAAAATATAGCAAATTTTATCACAAACGAAAGTAGTATTAACATACATGTCGTTGCAAAAAATACTGTCAGGGTATAGGTAATGTTCAAACTATTATACAAATAACATAAGAAGACTGATATGGGTAAATATACAATAGTCATATATCCGATCTTCACTATGTCATTTTTAAATATAAAAAATCTATCCAAAATCAGCATAAAAAGCAGTAAAATCAGATAAACAGGTGCCTTAAATGTAAAAAATGGCATATACAGAATGTCTAACAAGAAGGCGAATATACATAATAAATAAAAAGGGCGCAGGATATTAAGTAACAATAACATAATTACTGATATGTCTATGTAAAAAGCGCCAAAAATAAACGACTGCAGGAAACCTGTTATGATGCCTAATACCAAGACAAAAACAATTTTTATTACAAAATACAATTAGCGAATCTATCGTAAAATAGAATTAAGTATGTTTAAATCTGTTGTATCAGTTATATGAGATACTGAGGCAAAGGTTTTGAGGTTCAATTTGCTTTTCTTATAAATAGACCTTATGATGTTTTTTACCAAACGAGCGTTTGAGTGAAAAATTTCAGTGTCTGATTTATATATGTCTAACAATAAACGTACGATTTCAGTATCAGCAAATTTTTTCAGAATATCTACTATTATATTTGTTAAAGACAAAGAATCTTTTTGTAATTCATGCAATACGTATTTATAAACGGTGCTATCATTTAATCTAAATAAACATTCAAATATTTTTAACTTTAAATTTTTGCAAAATGATTGGAAAAGTTTATTTTTTATCCTTTTTGCTGATGATTTTTCCACAATCGTAAACAACTTATACAACAGTTCTCTATCCTTTTCTAAAAATATATCTTTTGCCACTTCGATAATTGTCTCCAGAAATATCAGTTCTTTTAAACTTCTTATACTTTTTATACTGGATAAACATTGTAGGAGCGGATTATATGCTATTTTTCCCAGTTCATCCAGGGCTATCACTACATAAGAATCTATTTTATATGGATTATTTTTTATCTTTTCAATCAATTTATACGATGCAATTTCGCCATAACTTCTAATGTTTTTAAGGGCATTTGCTCTTGTTTGTGCATCATCGGACTCGAGTTGCTCAATAGTATGTTCTAGGTCTTTATATGGAAGCATTTCCTGAATCCTAAAATTATGCTTTTTCTTCACCATCTTCTATATAGTCAAACAACAGCAAATAACTTTTAATCATTTTTTACGGACGGTTTTAAAAAAACTTTGCATCAAATTTAAAATGACTGTTTCCTCTATGCCACCTACAACATTTAAATTTTTGGCATTAACGGAAAAAACTGTGAACGCCCCTACTTCCGGCTGTCTTATACCATAGATTAAACTACTTATTCTTGAATGAAGTATTGCACCGATACACATAAGGCAGGGCTCTACAGTAACATAAATACTGCTTTTTTCGAGTCGCCAGTTATTCAGATATTCACTTGCAGAAGTAATTGCAAGAATTTCTGCGTGAGCGGTAGCATCGCGTAATGTCTCAACCATATTATGTCCTTTCCCAATTATCTTACCTTCATACACTACCACAGCACCTACAGGCACCTCTTTTTTTTCGTATGCTGTCTGTGCCTCCCTAATTGCCCACTCCATAAATTTTTTATGCACCGCTAACTGATTAGAATTAGACGTTGAATTGTTGTTCAAAATATCGTTGAACTTTTGATTCCCGCTACTTCAAAAACAGCACCAGTAGAAAAGATTTGTGGGAATGAGGCAATCCTGCTAATAAGCAATGCTACGTCTTCGGGAACACCATCACGATTTAGGTTTATATCTGTTTCTAATTTTTGAGCAGGGTCTTTAGAAAAAATATTATGAGGTGTCATACACGGATTAATTATAAAGAGTTTAACACCATATGGCGCCATTTCCTGAGCAAAAGATTTGGAAAGAGCAAGACAAGCCGCTTTTGTCGCATTATAAATAGATTGATTCTTCGGAATAAATCTCGTCCCATATATCCCAATTACCACAAATATCATACCACATTTTTGCTTCTTAAATTGCTCTGCAAAACTCCTATACACTAAAAAGTGTGTTTTAAAATTTGAATTCACTAATTCATCGTAATCTTCATCAGTATGCTCTTCAAGCATCTTACTAATCCATCTTCCCGTGTTAATAATAAGAAAATCTATACAACTTTCATTACTTAATATCTTTTCTTTTAATTTATCTACCTCATCTTGCCTTGAACAATCAGCATTCAAAAAATAAACGGCTTTGCTGACATTTCTAATTTCTGTTAAAAACTTTTCTCCCTCATGCTTTCTTCTACATACAAAATATACCGTCGCTCCACTATTTACAAAACTATAAGTTATAGCCCTACCTATTCCTTTACCTACCCCTAATATAACAGCAATCTTACCCATTACTATTTTCCCAACGATTTAACGCATTTTGCTTGTTGTTAATTTTACATTTTATTTTTATAATTCAGATGATAATGAGGCAAATAACTAATAAATATCAACTTGTCATACTTTTGGTGGTATTGACTTCAAGATTATTAACAGATATAAAACTGAACTTTAAAGTAGATAAAATAAACGTAGGTATCTGTTCAGCAGAAAGTATAAAAAACATAAAATCTCATCAGTATTATCACGATTTTAATTTCCTTGGAACCTGCGCCTTTTCCCTGAGAATATCCGGTTCCACTGAACTACCTCCAGGAACGTGGCTTATAATAGGATTACTGTATAACGATTTAAGATTACAGGCCAACAAAGTAACTACGGTAGAAGAAGATGGAACCTTTAAATCAGTTATAGGTGTTTTAAAAGACAATAATAAAATCTTCCCTGGTAATTATACAATAGAAGTTTGGTACCACCCCACAAGGCAGGACCCTGATATTATACCTAAACTACAAAACTTTAAAGAAGAAATAAAAAAAACAGAAACTATCTCAATATGGAATGACACAACAAATCTACCTTTGCACTTAGAAATTAATCGTTTGATAAAGTTCTACTTACACCTTCTTTACCATCTTTCTTATGTAGCAACATCCTTGAATAAAGAGTTCAATAAATACTTTCCACAAGATATGGATAAAGACGACGAAGGCAAGAAAGTTAAACAGGAATATAAGAATGCCTATAAACTGTATTTTCAAAAGCAATACGATAAAATTGACTACAAAAAGTTATGTTTCAAAGAATTATGTTTTGTTCCAAACATGAAAAAAATAGATTTCGACCCCTTAGAATGGGGTAATTTCTCAACTCGATGGAAAAAAACTGCCTTATTTTTTTACTATCTGGCAAGAAATTCCAGAGATAATTGTCTGATAAACCCCTTCCCTGAAATTGCAACTACCGTTACGCTCATTGCAGAATCGCTACTTAGTTATCTTGATATATACGAGAAAAGATTATATGGTAGTTCTATAGTAAACACAGACCCACTCAATCCAAATCCATTTCCTAAAGGTGTAAACGTCTACAAACTTTACAACGATCTTATAAATACTATAAACATAACGAGGAATAAAATTCTTATGTTAAAGGACCTAAAAAAGCCCATTACCTTAGTTGAAATATTAAGAAGGGTTCATTCACTATATAGAAACATTGTTAACTATGTAGATACCCTCCAGACAAAACTAAAAAAAGAAAAAAATATAAAGAAATTAATTGCTGAAGACAATAAATTTTTAAAACGACAGAAAAAAAAGTTGAAATCAATAGAAAATGACCTAACAAGATTAGGTGAATTTGCAAGAAGTCGCAAAAATCAAACTTTATTACAGTTTTCTAATGCTTTAAAAATGATATTGTCCCATCTTAATATGTTTTACAGAAAACAAGGTATTCTCAACTACGAGAAATATTTTAAACCTCAAGGCACTCTACCAGAAGGTTTTTTAGAAAACTTTAGAATATACAGAAATTCTTACCTAACATCTCTTAAAAATCTCCTACAAAGTATAGGTAATCAAGAATTATACATCAATCTCAATATAGAAGAAGAGATAAAAGAAACATCAATCCCTAAACAACTCACGAAAGAGATTGAAAGGGAGATTGACAATTTATTTAGTGTATTTAAAACAGATAAGCAGGAAGACCCAGATTTATTTACAAAAAATTATCTCGCCCTTAAAAACTATGATAAACTCGTAATTCAATACATATCAAAAAAGAATCTGCTGGATTCTAAATATAGATTTCAAAGAATATATGCCATACATTATCTAATGGAACAAAATGCCATTACTATGCCAGAGGTTGAGAAACTCATTTTACAACACGTAGAAAAGTGGTTTGATAACGAAGATTATGAAGAGGAGTTAGGATATTTATATGAAATACTTACAACCAGCGCTAACGAGAAGTATTTAGATATTTTGCACAAAGGGTTAACACACAAGAAAGCGGTGATTAGAAATGCAGCCATCGTAGGAATCACAAAGATAAACTCTCCTAAATCATTTAACATACTTTTAAACGCCTTAAAAGATGAATCTCCAGCCGTCAGAGAATATGCAAAAAGCGGTTTGGAAGCGCTAATAGATAATCCTATAGAATTAGATATAAAAACAATAGACCCTAAAACAGAGGAAGGCAGAAAGAAAATAGATGCCCAGATAGAAAAAATAAAAAAAGAATGGAAAGAAAAATAAAGGTGCCAAACGCATTACCTTCTTGACAATCAAATTAAATGCGATATATTTATTTAATGAGAACAAATAAAATGGTATTATAAGGAGTAGAGAAATGGTTATAAAAAGCAAATTAGGAACGATATCAAGAGGGCTATTTTTTATTGTAGTGTGTCTAATATTAGGATTTCTTATTTCATTTGTATACGCCCAATTTACCTTTAAAACAAAGGATGCGGTAGGCACATTAACAAACCGATTTGTAATAAATCAGGGCGCCACCACAGTGAATATTGATATCCTCAATGCTCAACTTAATATGAACTCAAACAAAATAATAAACTTACCAGACCCTACCGCTCTTCAGGATGCCGCAACTAAAAATTATGTTGACACAAGGGTAGGAACTGTTGCACAAGTTCCCTCAGGCGCTATTTTACTCTTCCCACCCAACCTCACATGTCCTGCTGGATATACCGATATAACATCAACTTATAACGATAAAGTTCCTCTAACATGTAATGGTTGCACGGGTATTACAACAGGCGGTTCAACTGCACATACACACTCAATAGCTTCTCACAACCATAGTGGTGCAACAGGAAGCACCAGTATATCTCATAGCCACAGAGTTGCTAATGGTAGCTGGCTCGGAGCTTTACACGGCACCGGAGGACATGGATCCGGAAGTTATTATTGCTTTGGAGGGAATGACCCTAACGGTGCTTCAACTTTAACGCTCGCCGGTGATGCTGCACATACCCACTCAATATCAGCGCAAGCACTAACTACCGGCTCCCCAAGTAACGGATATCCTCCATTCTTTTCTGTAAGAATATGTCAGAAAAACTAAATAAAGCCAAAAGTGGATGTCAAGGTTCAAAAGTTTAACGGGAAAATCTAACTTGGTAAAGGCGCCAAAGTCGCAATAAAATTATAATATTAATATTATAATAAGAGAGTGATTTATAGATGAGAGCAATTTATATAATGGTAAAGGAGGGAATATGTTTGGTGGAAGAATAGGGATTTGGGAACTACTTATAATTTTGGGTATCTTACTGCTATTATTTGGTTCAACAAAATTGCCGCAGTTAGCGAGGGGGCTTGGCAGGAGTGTAAATGAATTTAAAAAAGGATTGAAAGGTGATGAAAACGACCAAAACCAATCGGACGACAAAGATAATAAAAATTAAAAAATCTTTACATCATATCTGACGGCTCTGCTACCTAATTTCATATTTATTAGTGCATGTGGTGGCATATGAGTGTCAACTTAAGTTTTTAATTTAAAATTCAAGATTTATGAGCCAAGACAATCAGACAGAATATACTCCACTAATGGAGCAGTATTTAAGTATAAAAAACGAATACAAAGATTCATTACTTTTTTTTCGTCTTGGCGATTTTTATGAACTATTTTATGATGATGCAAAACGCGCCTCTGAAATCTTAGGCATTACCCTTACTTCGCGCTATAAAAGTGGCACACACGTTCCTATGTGCGGTATTCCTTATTTCGTTGCCACTACTTATATAAGTAAACTTTTGAAAGAAGGATATAAAGTTGCAATATGTGAACAAGTAGGCGAAGTCAAACCAGGAAAACTTGTTGAAAGAAAAGTTACACGGGTCATTACACCCGGCACCGCTCTTGAATCAATCAAGGAAATAAATATTGATGAAAATTTTATCTGCTCTATCTTTCCGCAAGATAAAACGTTTGGCATAGCTATTCTGGATGTATCAACAGGTAACTTATATCTATACGAAGGTATCGAAGAAAATATACATTATTTGGTTAATATATATTCCATATCCGAGATTCTCATACCGGACTCGTATCCTGAAAACAAATTCCCATCCAAAACATTCGTCACAAAAAAACCTATATTCTGGTTTAACAAGGATTCTGCCGATTCCGTTTTGAAGGACTTTTTCAAGATTAACCAATTAGACCCTCTGGGTTTTAATGATTATCCTGCCGCTGTACACGCATTAGGATTTTTAATAAAATATCTGAAAGAACATTTTTTAGACAACATACCCAAAATATTCAGGATAGAATGGATAAACTTAGAAGGCAGGGTCTTCGTCTCTAAGCAAACATATCAGTCACTGGAGATATTTGAAAGCGCAGATGAAAAAAACGATATGACTCTTCTGAATGTTTTAAACAAAACGGCAACGCCTATGGGATACAGAAAACTAAAAAACTGGCTTAGAACGCCAACCAACGATATCGTAGAACTAAACGAAAGATTAAACGCAATAGAAGAATTTATTCAGCAAAAAAATAACCTCGAACAATTGGTTGCTTGTCTTAAAAATATTGTTGATATTGAGCGACTAACAACAAAAATTTCAATCGATACTATAATGCCTCAAGAAGTGTTTTCCATATACAATACCCTCCTGCGAATTGAGCAGATTCAATCAATAATCAGTAATTTCAAGTCCGGTTATTTTATAAAAATATTAACACACCTTAGGCATTCTTCCACCAATAGCAGCAATGAGATTTCTGAACTCAAAAATTTTATAAATAAATACATAGATACGACACAAAAATTTGACTGGTATATAAAAAAAGGAGTAAATACTGAATTGGATGAATTAAAAGAGTTTTACTTAAACTCAAACAAATGGTTAAATACATACCTTGAAACAGAAAGGCAGAAATCAAATATACCAAATTTAAAAATTGGCTATAATGATATTTTTGGATATTATATAGAAATCAGCAGAGTAAAATCCGAATCAGTTCCTTCGTATTACATAAGGAAACAAACCCTCAAAAATGTCGAAAGATACATAACAGCAGAGTTAAAAGAGTTTGAGGTAAAATTCATAAAATGTAAAGAAAGGATAGAACAGATTGAAAAAGATATATTTAGGCAATTTTTATCTTTACTTAAAAAATATTGCCAGTATCTGCATACGATTGGAGACAATATAGCCACCCTTGATGTTTTGCAATCTTTTGCAAACGTTTCTTTAGAACTTGACTGGCGCAAACCGAAGTTAGCAACAGAAAATGTTCTGCATTTAGAAAATGCTCGGCATCCTGTGCTGGAGAAACTACTTGGGAAAAAATTTGTCCCTAATGATATAGATATTAATAATCAAAATTATTTTATACTTATTACAGGACCGAACATGGCAGGAAAATCCACCCTTATAAAGCAGGTTGCTTTAATTGTATTTTTAGCGCATATAGGTTCTTTTGTTCCTTCTCAAAATGCCAAAATAGGGCTCACTGACGCTATCTTTTCTCGCTTATCTACAAAAGACATAATAACCAGTGGTAAAAGCACATTTTTAGTAGAGATGCTGGAATGCTCCACAATCTTAAATTTAGCCACTGAACGTTCATTTGTGATTATGGATGAAATCGGAAGAGGAACGAGCACTTACGATGGCTTATCTCTTGCCTTTTCTATAATTGATTATCTTGTAAATAAGATTAAATGTAGAACCTTATTCGCTACACATTACCACGAATTGATAAGATTGGAAAATGAATTCAAAGGAATTCGAAATTTTCATATGAGCGTATATGAATGGGGAAATGAACTTGTATTTTTGTATAAACTGCAAAAAGGGGCAATAGACAGAAGTTTCGGTATATATGTAGCAAAAATGGCAGGATTGCCCCAAGAGGTTATAAACAATGCTAAAAATCTCCTTTCCAAAATAGAGCAGAAAACATACAAAGAATTCGCTAATATATTTAGCGCCTACAAAACTTCGCAGTTATCTTTTCTATCCCAAAATAGTGAAAAAATAATTACAGAATTAAAGAAAATAAATTATAATACTCTAACCCCGATAGAGGCGCTTATGAAATTAAAAGAATTAAAGGAAGTGTTAAACAATGAAGTCAGTTAAAATACACTCTCATAAGGTTGCTTCTTTCTTATTATCTATTATCTATTGTCTAGTGTCTATTGTCTGTATTAATTGTGACGACTTTGGACCGGATTCTTTTGGATATGTAGCAACAGATAATGTTTCGCCATTAGCACCTGACGCCCCTTTTTTTAACCCTCATGATGTTATAACGGTAGGAACAGCCGTAGATGGTTTGGGTGATGATAATTGTGTCCCTGTAACCCTTCCTTTCAATTTTACGTTCTATGGACTTACTTATGATATTGTCCAGGTATGCAGCAACGGTTTTTTGAAATTTACAGAAGGTCCTTTTACAACAAATTTTGTTGGATTGGACCCGATAACAAATACCATTATTAGTGAGCCAATACCGTCGCCTAAATATCCCGCAGGAATTTTTTTCTGGTTTCTGGATTTAGACCCGACTAAAACAACAAGCGGTGGTGTCTTTACTTTGCTCGTTGACCCCGACGGCACACCAGATACTGGAGATGAAAGGTTTGTTATACAGTATGATAATATTCCATACATAAATGGGCAGTTCCCCATAACCATACAGATACAATTATTTAATATAACAAATCAGATTGTTATACACTATCTCAGCGCTCCAAGCCCGGGAGTCCAGGATGGGAAGACCATTAATCACGTTATAGGGATACAGAGTGCAGGTGGAGATAATGGTGTCTTGTATGAATTTTCCAATAGAAGTATCCCAGCAGGGCGCAGTATAAGATTTTTCTTCCCACCTTTAGACCCCCCTGCCGGCTATTTTGTCAACGATTCAATAAACACGGCTCAATTCGGAAAAAACGGCACAAAGGTATTATTGCAAACATTTGAACCCGCATTTAGCGCAATATTTCAAAGTTTCGCAGGTGATATAGCAAACCAATTCAAACTTGAACTTAGCACCACTTCTAATTTTCAACCAGGAACTACCATTCCTATTTTTGGGAGAATGTCTGACGTAGATGCTTTTAAGAGAATACCCGATATTGTCTATAAGGGACCTACTTTAGAAAGCGGCAAAGAATATTTTTATCGATTAACATTTTGGGATGAGGATCTTTTAAGGTCACGAACCGAAGCAACAGGGTCAAGTAGTTTCTGCATCCAATCCTGCACACCATCTGGATTGGGCGCTCCCTTCACAGGCGCAAGCGGAAGCACTGCTGGATGCTTTATCGCTACTAAAACTATCCAAAATAAAAATAAACTTTCTCCTTTTTACATAATAAGAAACAATTACCTTATAAACAGTTCTTTTGGCAAAAACATAATAACAACTTACTACAAAAACGCACAGAAAATATATTCATTCTTAGGTAAAACCCTAAGTACGGTTACCATACCAATATATACTTATCTAAACTTCGCGTTCAGTAGTTCATTTACAATGAAACTATTATTATTATTACTGTTTTCAGTGCTGTTTATATCTATAAAAATCAAAAACGCATGGTTATAACTAAAAATAGTAATAGATTACCAATCTTTTTCATTCATAATTTGAAAAACCATCTCACTATTTCAGTGTTTGCTATTTACTATTTCTTGTTCACTGTTTCCTTAAACGGGGCTGGTGGTGGACCTGACAATTTTGGATATATTTTTACGGATACGTCTAATCCATTAGAGCCAGATGCCCCAAGAAGACCATCCGATGAAGCAAAGCAGATAGCACAACTAGACCCAACCTTTACAGAATGTGTGCAAAATGCCAATACACTATCATTTTTTAGATGTTTAACAATAGCAGGTAGTCCAACTTCTTGTAGAATTGGAGCAGGTATAGGGCTAGTTCCAGTTTGTCCTACCTCAGATGTTTTTCAAGCATTTGACGAGAGCATAGACAATTGTTTTGCTGTAGATTTAAGTCCGCAAAGTCCTGTTCTGGCTATTCTTCCTAATGGCAATCTAGGGTTTGGATTTACTTTTTATGGACAAGTTGCACAAACCATCAATATATGTCCTTTAGGATTTATAACAATAAATGCTCCCGACACGTTTACGGGGGTCAACGTAATTACAACTCCCAGCGGTGGCGTTCTGACTGAACTTATAGAAAAAAAATTCCCAAACATTGACGATTCTACAACAACTGACCTATTTGAAGGATTTCCCGAAACCATCGCTGCATACTACACTTTATTGGACGCCAGCCCTGATGCAGCAATAGGCGGTAGTGGTGTATATCTTACAAGAAGTGAAATTCCATCAGGCACTAACAATAGTATTGAAGTATTAATTATTGAATACAATAATGTTATAGATACGGAAGGTAATCGCTCTACATTTCAAATTCTTCTGTTTGGCAGGGTTTTTGATGTAACGGATCCTGCCAATCCTTTTGTAGTTGATGAGGTTGATTTAATAGTAGTAAAATATGAAAGGGCTGTATCAGATAATATAACGTTTCGACTTGCGGGTATAAATGCCAATGATGGATTAAACGGATTAACTTGGAATTCTGGGATATTTGATGTTTTCGACACTGCTGTTGCTTATGTAATTTCACTATCGCCACCACCATCAAAACTTTTCGTTAATGACAGTATAAGAGGGGCGCAAAGCGGATTTGAAGGCAATCCTGTTACTATTACCACTTTTTTCCCTGTTATGAGCGCGATTTTTGAGGGCAGACGCTGTGAAAAGGCATTCGCTGCAAAAATACAATTTGCTACTGACCCTAATTTCACTAATATAATCTGCACAAGCGATGTCATTAATTTCCCTGTTGAAATACAGCGTTTTATAAGGTCACCCAATATAAATCCTTCACCATGCCAAGGACAGGTGGCATTTAAGCCGTTTGTTCAGTATTACTGGAGAATCGCATTTTGGAAACGGGGTTTTCCGCAAGATGCGAACGGAAACTGTGATTTCGCAGGCACTCCAGGGGAACCAGATAGGACTCTATACACTTCTACTCGTATAGCGGCATCTGCCAAACCAAATAGTTTTATAATCTGTAACACCTGTTCAAAAAGCGGGACTGGCTCCACCTTAGGTTTACCTGGAGGTGACAGCGGCGGTAGCCAAGCAGTTATAGGAAGTTTTACCGGGCAAGGAACAGGTGGTTCATCAGGAGGTTCCTGCGCCATTGCCACCGCTTCATTGAACAATGAAAATAAATTGATTTATTTCCGATTAACAAGAGATAGATACATAACACAAACCAGTTTTGGTAAAAAATTCGTTAAAACATATTACAAGTTCAGCGGCAACATCGCAAACCTCATAAAAAATAGCAAAATAATAAAACTCCCATTTCAGTTTGTTATTAATGCTATCTATTCATACATATCTTTCATCCATAATACCAGTATCCTTATAAAACTACTACTGTTGATTTTATTCTGCACTGTATTTACCACATATCAATATTACAAATCTAAGTAAAATAATATTCCTGTTATCCATTAGAAATTACCATCACCATGCAATTGCCATTTTCGAAAAGAAAGAAAAGAAAAAGTATAGGTATGAATTAAAGGTTTAATGGTTAAGGTTAAAAGATTGTGGCAATCTCTTTAATTATCCCACAAAAATAGAAATAGGAACTTATTTTTCTTTCAAAACTATAGCGTAATAGTGCACGAGATTCTGCCAATCGGTAGGTAGTTCCTTCTTATTTAAACTCTTTATCGTCTTTATAAAATATGCCCTATTACTATTCTTATTCTTAACTGCATTGTAAAACTGAACAAGGTAGAAGGGAAGTTCAATATCTAAGCGCACCTTATCTTGCAAAAGTAATTCAACTATCTTATCACTTTTAATACTAACGTTATATTGCTGGTGTAATACAATGGAATCAATTACTGATATTAGCCATATTAGAATAACAAACACCCAAGGAGAAACGTATGGAAATGGTATATTAAACAAACTAAGATATGCGACGACGGAAAAACCTACAAAATATACTATGCCTTTAAAATAATGTGACCTTAATATAAAATACCAGCCGGGAATAATTGCTAGGAATATCTCATTGCGATTCATAAATATACTAAAACGAAAGTGGATTTTGGTCCACTACGAAGAGGTAAGGTAACCAGATAAGAACTCTTTTTCAAAATTAAATATTTTTTCTAAAGCATTTTCTGCCAGGGATATTAGATTATTAAAATCATCTTTAGAAAATGAGCCGTGCTCATCTGCACCCTGAATTTCGACAAAATTTCCATTATCTAACTTTACAATGTTAAAATCTACCGCTGCTCTTTGATCCTCTTCATAATCCAGGTCAACCAGATATTCAGCATCAACAATACCGACACTGATAGCGCCTATGTAATTGGTTACAAATGGTTCTTGTATTTTCTGCTTCGCTAATAAGTTCTTCTGGGCAATCTGTAAAGATAGGAACGCTCCGATAACGGAAGCGATTCTTGTTCCACCATCTGCCTGAACGACGTCACAGTCAATCCACAACGTTCTTGTTTGAAGTTTTTTCAAATCAACTATCGCTCTTAAAGCTCTGCCAACAAATCTTTGAATTTCAACGCTCCTGCCGTCCACGTTTCTTGTCCGACCTTCTCTTTGCTTTCTCTGTTGAGTAGAGGCAGGGAGCATATTATACTCACAAGTAAGCCATCCTTGCGTTGTTCCCACTAAAAATTGTGGCACCTCTAATGTTTCTGTCACAGAACAGAGAACCTTCGTCTCCCCTAACTCTATCAAAACCGATCCCAAAGCATACTTAGTTATACCAGCTGTCACCTTTATCGGTCTTATTTCGTTGTATAATCTGTTATTCTTCCTCTTCATTTTGGTGTTGGGGCACCAATTCATCTAACATTCTATTCATTTTTACGCTTTTCTCTATTGATTCATCATATACAAACTTAAATTTCGGCAATCTTTTTATATACATACTTTTTAATAATATACCGCTTATTGTTTTTTTAAGACCATTAAGTTGTCGAACAACATCTAAACCAATTTCTTTACCTTCAATTACCGATATATAAACCTTTGCTGTGCTCCTATCCGCTGACAAATCTATTTTTGTCAAAGTAATCAATTTAGAATTAAAAGATTCTTTAAGTTTGTATAAAATAATGTGCGTTAATTTTCTAAATATTTCTTCTGACAATTTACCTGTCGTATATCTAACACCCATTTTATATCCTCCTTAATATAGTCATAGCCATCTTTTAGCAGGCAATGGTATACTAATAATAAAACGGACCCTATTGCAAACCTTTCGTTCATACAAGTTTTTGTTTCACCTCTATGGTTTCAAACGCTTCCATTTCGTCTCCTATCTGTATATCGTCAAAATTTTTGACTTTTATACCACACTCCAATCCGTGCTCCACCTCTTTAACGTCATCTTTAAATCTTTTCAAACTCTCTATCTCACCTTCAAACACTACATTAGAATTTCTATAGATTTTTAACTTGCTTTTATTAGTTACCTTGCCACTTTTAACCTCACAACCTGCTATTGTGCCAACTCTTGAACCCTTAAATATTGCTTTAACTAGTATTTTCCCTATTGAAATTTCCTCAATCTTGGCAGGTAAAAGTCCTTCCAATGCCTGTTTTATGTCAGTTACCATATCATATATAACTGTATAATGTCTTATCTCTATGCCTCTTTCTTTAGCAAGAGCAGATGCTCTCTCTTCAATACCAACATTGAACCGCAATACAATAGCATCGGAAGCATCTGCCAGAAGAACGTCCGATTCAGACACAATACCCACTCCACTATGAATTACCTGAACTGTTACTTCCTTAAACTTCATATTTTCCAGTGAATATTTTAAAACTTCCATTGAACCCAAAACGTCTGTTTTCAAGATTATTTTCAGTGTTTTCAATTTCTTTTCTTCAATTTTCTTATATATCTCACTCAGACTGGCGTGTTTTTTCATAGACAAACTCTTTGCCTTTTCATAATTTAATATTGTTTGGGCAAGTTCCTTTGCCTTATTAAGTGATTCTACACAGTAAAATTTTTCGCCTGCCTTAGGCAATGCAGTAAGTCCTACTACCCTAACAGGATCAGATAAAGAAGCGCTTTCAATGGGGTTCCCTGTATCATCAAACATCATTCTCACTTTGCCACAAGACGAACCACACAAAATAGAATCACCTTTTCTTAATGTGCCCTGTTCGATAAGGAGCGTTGCTTCTATACCCAACGCCTGAGACATTTTTGATTCTATAATATAACCTATCGCCCCTTTATTGGGGGTAACCTTCCTGCTTAAAATATCTGCCTGTATCAAAATGGATTCCAGAAGTTTTTCTATGTTAAGTCCGGTAAGAGCGGATAATTCTACAAACATTACGTTACCCCCCCACTCTTCCGGGATAATTTCATATTTGGATAATTGTAACTTAACTCTATGGGGATTTGCTTCATTTTTATCAACTTTATTTATTGCAACTATAACTGGTATTTTTGCTGCTTTTGCGTGATTATATGCTTCTATGGTTTGTGGCATTACACCATCATCTGCTGCAACAACCAGCACTGCTATGTCAGTTATATGAGCGCCTCTTGCTCTTAATGCCGTAAATGCCTCGTGACCGGGTGTGTCCAAAAAAGTTATTTGTCTATTATTGTAAAATACTTTATATGCCCCTATATGTTGAGTAATACCTCCTGCCTCCTTCTGGGCAAGATTTGTCTTCCTAATCTTATCTAATAAAGTTGTTTTACCATGGTCAACATGTCCCATAACAACGACCACTGGCGGTTTTTGCACAAGTTCAGCGCTGGCAGGTATAAAATTGTCTAAATTCTTTAAATATTCTTCAACATTCTCAGTCGCTTTTTTCAGTTTTACTTCTATACCAAATTCAAGTCCTAATAACGTCGCTGTCTCCTCGTTAAGATAATCATTTATCGTATACAAATAACCATTGTCAAGTAATTTCTTTATTATATTAGATGTCTTAATACCCGTCTTTATAGAAAAGTCCTTTATTGAAATTGGTGTTTCTATCACTACTTCCTTAGGAATAGTAACCTCCTTCTGAACAGAAACTATTTCACTCTTACCTTTGGATTTGCCTTTCGATTTATACTTAAAAGTTCCCTGTTTCTCTGGTTGTAACAGCTTATCATATATAGAGGGACGCAATGTTTGTGGCACTTCCGTTTTTGTTTCTTTCAATATTTGAGGTGGTTGAACCGTCACTGCCTGCTGAACAATTTTTTTTGCCTCCTCCTTCATCTGCTCCTGGATGACCTTCTCCTTCTTTGCCTGAAATATATCTTTTATCTTTTGAACCGTTTGATCATCCAAGGGTGATATTGGCGCCTTAACACCTATGGAATGAGCAATAAGAATTTCCTTAAAATCCTTAAAACTAACGCCTAATTCATTCGCAAGTTCATACGCCTTTATTTTTTTTGGCTTGCCCTTATTTGCCATATCTATTTTTTTATTACCTCTAAATACCAACCACACAACCTGCTTGCTAATCTTATATTCTGGCCATTCTTCCCTAAACATACACCTATATCTCTTTCAGGCGTTTCAACTATTGCCTTTTTTTCACTTTCTATAAAAGTTATATTGTTTATCTGCGCCGGTTGTAGAGCTGATTTTATCAATTCTTTTATGTCATTTTTCCATTCTATAATGTCTATTTTTTCGCCATTTAATTCTCTACTAACATTGGATATTCTGGAACTGCGAGGTCCCATACATGCCCCTATAAGGTCTATATTTGGCACATTTGACTTCACAATAATCTTACTCCTGTATCCTGGCTCCCTCACAAACGACACTATACTAACTCTATTATCCTTTAATTCAGGTATCTCAAGCATAAGTAGTTCCAATAATAAATTATCACTCCTTCTTGAAACTATAACTTCATATCCTTCTTTTGTCTTATCTATTTTTACAATAACTACTTTATAAATATCGCCTATCCTATACTCTTCCCCAATCATCTGCTCTTCTTTCGGCATAACTAATTCTAATGATTTATAAGACAGGAAAACCCTTTTTTTATCTTTACCAATAACTTTACCAATTATTAACTTACTTTGAGATTCTTTCAAACCCTCTAATTCCTTTTCGATAAAAAATTTTTTCATTTCAGATATAAAGTAGTCCTTTAACAATTTTATACCACCTACACCAAATTTACCTTTAATATCTACGACCTTATTGTTAGCGTCTACGATCTCTCCGCTTTGTTCATCATAGTGGAGTGAATTTACAATATCTTTCGAGTAATATCTACTTGCAGCAATTTTCAAAGATTGTTCAAAAATTTTCTTTACAATCTCTTTAGAAACATGGTTCTCCCTCGCATAAGTATCGATAAAACTTCTAAATCTCTCACTCATCTGGATTCTTGCTAACTCCCTACTTTCTACTAATAAACAGGTATTAATTTTTTATCTTCCTTAACCACATGGACTGTATTGTTTTTAAATACAACTATACCGTCTATCTTAGAGTATATGGTATAATCTTTACCCAGGCCGGTATTAAAGCCGTTTTTAATTTTTGTGCCTCTTTGTCTTACGATTATCTGGCCTGCCTTAATTTTTTGCCCGCCGTAAATTTTCACCCCCAAGCGTTGGGAGTTACTATCTCTACCGTTTTTAGCTGTTCCACCGCTTTTCTTATGAGCCATATTTGTCTCCTCAATCTGGATTTGCTAAATAATAATAAGATATGTATTGTAAAAAATAATTTGTATATTTTTATATAATATGGACAAGTTTTATGCACATAAAGCCGTTTAAGGCATTATTATACAATAGTGAAAAAGTAAAGATAGAGGAAGTTATTTCTCCTCCATATGATATAATAGATCAGAACCTTCAGGAAATTCTATATCAAAAAAGTCCCTATAACGTAGTGCGACTGACTTATGGCAAATCATTTCCTACGGATACAGATAAAGATAGCAAATACACAAGAGCAGCCAAATTTCTATCAGAATTTATAGAAGAAAAAGTTTTATTAGAAGACGATACTCCTAAATTTTATTTACACAAAATAGAATTTATAGATCCATTAACTTTACAAGAGAAACAACTCTTTACATTAATCGCAACCTTAGATATGGAGCAATCTTCATCTTGTATCTACCCCCATGAAAATGTTTTTGAGGCACCTATAGTAGATAGAATAAATCTTTTACACTCCACAAATGCAAATTTTGGCAGTGTATACATTTTATATGAAGATAAGGAGCAGATTTTAGAAGAAACAATATTTTCAAGAGTAGCAAAAGAAAAACCAATATACAACTTTACAAATATAGACAATACCCATCACGAACTATACAAGATAACGAGCGAGAATGATATAACATATATAAAAAACTTTATAGAAAACAAAGATGGTTTTATAGCAGATGGACATCATAGATATTTTGCCGCTCTAAAATACTACGAATATTGCAAATCAAGAGGAGCAGATGCCCAAAAAGCAAGATATAGATTGGTCACTCTTGCTAACGCCTGCAACCAGAATTTACTTATTTTACCTACTCATAGAATAGTATACAAAAAAAGCATATTTAATACATTAGATGAATTTTACTCACTATTAGTGAAAAATTACGAAATAAAAGAAATTGGAAGTAGCGTGGATTACAACACAATAAAAAGTGAAATATTGGAAATGAATAGACATTTTCTTACAAGTTTCGTTATATATCTAAATAGATTTAAAAAACTATTCAAAGTTACGTCACGGTTTTTAACTGATTACAGCAAAATTATATCTATTAATGCTTCAAATCGACTAAAAAATATTAATACAACTATTCTGCATTACCTAATACTGCCGTTACTATATGACTTGCCAATAGATAAGATGAAGGTGCCAGAAGACATTGGCTTCTCAAAATCACTAACAGAAGCAGTTTCAAAATGCCATGATGAAAAAGTTGACTCTGTGATATTTCTGTCGCCAATGAAAGTAGAGGACCTCATATTTATAGCCAAATTAGGCGAAAAAATCCCCCCTAAAACAACCTATTTCTATCCTAAACTTCCTTCAGGCCTTACAATTTATAAGTTTTAGTCATCTAAAAACAATAATCTGCCATTTTTTAATAGAATGATAGTTCTTACTAAATTATTATAACGTTTTTTATCTAATGCATCTTTATAACGTCGTAACTGTTCTCCGTATTTTTTAATCTGCTCTTTGGACAATTCATTAGTCGTTTTATAATCAACAATATAATACTTATCATCTAATTTTGTCAAGATGTCTATTCTACCTACAATAATTTGATTTGCGTCCTCCCTATATAATATGGGAACTTCCCTCCCCAAAATCTTCACTTTACGCAACCAAAGATATGCTGCAGTTTCGTTAAAAAACGATGCTAATATTTGCTCACATTCATTATATACCTTCTTCCAAGCATTACTATCTTCATATACCATATTATTTGTAATCCATCTTTCGAGGATATCCATCCAATCTTTTAGATTATTAAAATCCACTTTAGATAAAACATAATGACAAGCAGCTCCAATAAAATACATATCTGATTTTTCCATATAATCTTCATCAGATATAGAAGCAGATGTGGACGCCCATTCCAATAGTTCAGAAACACTAACAATATTTTTACCACCGTCTGAAGTTATACTCTTTATCTTCTGCCACTTTTGTAAAACTGTATTGACTTCATCTGGTCCGAGCCGCAACCTTTCCCTCGGTTCATCGTTATCACCTGTCAATACATCAGGAGGTCGTATATCCTCAAATTTATATTTATTACTCAACTTGCTTTTAATCAACCTTATAACGTTTAATATATTACAACAGTCATATCCCTTACCTGAGTTTTTTTCATCCTCCGAATATGTTATAACGAGTTCCTCCATAGCCCTTGTTATTCCTACATAGAAAACCCTTTTTTCTTCATAACCTTTTTTTTCATCAATATTCTCTATATACTTTAGTTCCAGATAATTTTTATTGGTAATCCTGCTACATCTTACGCCAATTTTATTATCAACCCAATCATATATTACGTCATTTTCCTTGTATCCTTCTGGAAGAGGACTAACATCAATGCATGGTAGGTAAACAACAGGGAACTCCAACCCCTTTGATTTATGTATAGACAAAATTTTAACAGCATCAGTTTTTTCATCAAAAAGTGGTTCCTGTCCAATATCAAATAAATTTCTACAATTGCTTATAAGAAGTCTTTTAAACTCCATTATTCCCATTTGAGGATGCGATAACTCATATTCTGATACATTTTGCCAAAACCTCAGTATATTAAATGGCACCGTTTCTTTCTTATAGCATAGCTGCAGCAGCTCTAAAACAGGTATCTCCTTCAAAACAGTGTTAATAAGATTACTAAAAGAAGTATAAGGTAACATTTTATGTAACTGTTTAATTTTATCAAAAACATATTTTCTCAAAGTGGTTTCGCAAGGCAAATCCGCACTATTTTTATTAGAGTTTCTAAAAAATCGCACCAATTCATAGTCAGAATAAGAAAAGATTGGTGAACGGAGAAGTCCTGCTAACGTATTTTTATCTTGAGGGTCAATAATAAAATTCAAGAGATTAATAAAATCTATTACTTCTTGCGTCTGATAAAAATATCTATCACTTTCGATAGCAAATGGAATATTGTTCTTTGTTAAAACATCTATGTATATAAAGGGTTTTTGAATCTTCCTCAAGAGTATTGCGAAATCCTTAAAACGTCTGCCGGCTTTGTGCCTGCGCTTTATATCATCAACTATCCATAAGGTCTCTTTATATACCTTCTCGTATTTCTTTATTTTGTCAAATTGCAGGTTTACAATTTTTACGCACTCTGTAACAGGTTTCCCTTCACAATTATCGATTTTTTTTATATGTTTTTTAAAGTATTCTGATGGAGCGCATTCTATACCTTCATCCTCAAATAAAACGCGCGCAACATCATTCGTAAAAGACAAAATGTTTTTACAAGAACGGGTATTTCCCGTCAAATGCTGAACTCTTTCTGCTTTCTTGGAAATTTCCTTATATGCTTTTAAATCCGCACCTCTAAAACCATAGATTGATTGTTTGGGGTCGCCTACTATGACCAACTTTCCTGGTTCAACGTTTAATTTCTCCCAGTTCGAACTAAACTCCCCTATCTTCTCGCATATATAAAAGATAATCTCATATTGAACAGGAGAAGTATCTTGCCCCTCATCAACCAAAACCAATTTATACTTATTCTTTACCTCATTCCTTATATTCCTATCATTTTTTAAAATATCTTTCGTATAAGTGAGTAATGATTCAAAATCAACATAACCAGCGCTCAACATTTTGTCTTTTACCACTCTTATCAAATCACCTATCTTCTGCACCAAATTATTTATCAGGTTATTATCGTAATATATGTAATCACATAGCAACCGCTCATCTTCGGTAGAAAGCACTTTTCTCTTACTATTACACAGATAGTCGTATACAAGTTTCTCTTCATAAGTTAATTTATATGGTGAATCCTTTAAATTAGATAATTTCGATAGTTTCTCCTTCAATTTTTGTAACATAGAATTGAAAACTTTTTCCTCATCACAAGAACTTTCATTTTCCCATATATTGTCCGAATAAGATAACAGTTCTTTTGCTAAACTTTTTATATCTTCTACTTTAAAATATGTAAGTAGGTGTGGATTCTCCCGAATAAATTTAGGTAACCATACATTCCACTCTTTTTCAAAGTAATAATCACGCATACTTTTATCTTCGTCTACATTGATATATGGTGGTAAATTTACTTTGTTTGGAAAAATCTTCAAAAACCTAAGACACCATGAGTGAATTGTTCCTATGAAGAGTTTATCAACGTTGTTAAAAATATCAATAATTCTCCTCTTCTCAATTTGGCTCACATCAACATTTATTTCCTTCAGTTCTTCTACTTCTTCTTTTTTAAGTATTTTTTTTAAAGCATTAATTAATCTATTTCTTATTTCAGAAGCGCCTTTGACAGTAAATGTGGTAGCCAATATCTCTTCCGGCAGATAATTTTTTTTCAATAATCCTTCTAATATAAGAGTATTTATCTTAAACGTCTTGCCTGTTCCAGCGTTTGCCTCGAATAGTATCATTTTACTGGATTTAGAATTTGGGTCTTCATCTGTTTCCATTTGGTTAAAATCCTACTTTGTGTTTCAGGATGATTCCTTCTGCATATAAGGAAGAAATTACAATAATTACATACACTATAAGGGCTTATTTCAGCCGAGTTTTCGTGTATAATAAAAAATGACGATAAAATTCCCTCTACCACATCCTTCTTCAACTTTTCATAATACTCCTCTATGTCCTCATATTCTGAAACTCTGCCAAAAGTATCTAAAAATTGTTTATTATCTATAATATTACGCGTAAATTGGTTTTTTACCATCACTTGCTTTAGAAAACTCATATTCACATATTTTAAATACACAGCAAGATTTTCATATTTGAACTCTATAGGAGAATCAATAATATCTTCTGGATATACAATAGGATATACAATAAACTGTAATAATCCGCTACCATACAATGGGCCCTCTGATTGACTATACTTTTTAATACTTCCGAACTTAAAATCAACTATCCTCGTAATATTATCCTTGGTAAAAATTGCATCTGGAATACCTGTTAATACTACATCTTTTATATCAATATCTTTCTTCATTTCTTCTTCCTTTGGTATTGTTACTTTCCAACCCTTATATGTTGCATCAGAAAGGAAATTGGTGATTGCCGTTTTTACTTTGCCCAGAGCATAATCAAGCTGAAGCGGATTTAGAAAGTTTTTATAGACCTTTCTGGCATATAATAGTGACTTATTTAATATATCGTTATCAACTTTCCCTTCGAACAATTCTTTTTTTTGAAAATAATATTTTAATGTGATATCTGTTATGTTACCCAAATGAAGCACGCTAACAAATTCTTCTTTTTCTTCCTCATCCACTTCTTCCACTTTTAATATTCTTTCAGCAAAGAACATAAAGGGGCACTTTTTATAAGTACTTAACCCTTTCTGAGACAGTTCTATTTTCCCATCTTCATTTTTTAGGTAGTCG
This sequence comes from uncultured Planctomycetaceae bacterium, assembly GCA_964633175.1. GTDB lineage: Bacteria > Planctomycetota > MHYJ01 > CAZWFP01 > CAZWFP01 > CAZWFP01. Next base: position 27,974 of record CAZWFP010000010.1, read on the forward strand.
ATTAATTGGTTTGATTTTTCCATCAAAAAGCCATCCACATCAAAACAAGCGTTTCTTCCATTAATTTTCTCAGCAAAATCCATAACCGTTTTAATATATGATTGTTTATCTCTTATGCCATATTGTTTTTCAAACCATGAAGGGAAAATTGAAAGAGCATTGTCACTCAAAGACAAAAGTATGGATAGTTCATTTTTAGATGGTATAAACCCATTAATACCTCCATAATAGTTGTATTTTCCCATAATGTCTTTTGGAATATCTTTTTGACGCTCACCTAATAAATAATTTATTCTTTCCAGATAATATGATGGAGATAAGAGGTTTCCCTTAGCATCAGCGCGTTGATATATAAGATATATTTTATCTGTTGCTGATTTTAAGGTATGGTAAAATAATATAAACTCTTCATCATACCCCATTTCTTTAATAGCCAATTTTCTTTTCTGTTTTATTTTCGCTCCCGCAAAATAATCAATTTTTTTTCTTATTGAATCCGATATAAAAGGTTCCTCGCTAACCTCTCGTGGGAAAACATCTTTATTCATACCGAGGATAAATACAATCTTAGAACTCAAACCTCTGAATTTCATTACGTCTAAAACAAAGACTCCATTGTTGCCCCTGTTGTGGTTATTAATGTTTTTTATAGTTTCCTCAAAAATGTGAGTAAATTCTTCCAAATCATATATACCATCTAAATAATTAAACGCTACGAGTTTTACACGTAACTTCTCCATACATTCTATATCTTGCCGTTGGAGGACAAATTCCCTCTTTAACAAGTCAAAAAAATTATTTGCAATATCACATATCTTGCCTCTCCCTGAAAGACCTGATAATATAGAATCCAATCTATCCAAAACCACTATTACTGCTCTTATCTTTTCCCGGCTTAACTGTTCCCTTGCAAACTTAGTTACTAGAACACTGTCAAACTCTGAATATAATGATTTCAATCTTACCCAATCTTCTTTTGTTTTTATATAGAATGTATCCAAAATATACTTTATATTCTGAATGTTAACATCTCCTGACCACTTGAAACGTTTATCTGAGATTATCTCTAAAACAAAACTTGTTTGTAGATTGTAAAGGTATGCATAGAAAATATTGAGCATAAAGCGAAAGAAAGGGTTGAATTCGGAGTTATTATATTGTAATGCACCTTGATAAGGTATATTATTATCCTGAAATATTGTATCAATATAAAACGAATACGGTTCTATTGTTCTGGCAACAACTGCTATCTCATCAAAAGCATACTGGCCGGTATTAACCAGGCGCAAAATCTCCTTTGCGCATGACAACACCTCTTCATAATAACCTGCACATGACCATATTGATATATTATCATCACTAATTTTTGGGATATTATCTGATTCTTTAAGAATATAGTATTCTACACCGCCAGAAACCGCTCCATTTTGAACAGGCAAATATTCAAGGATGTTATCTTTCCCTAAGGAGTTTATAAGTATTATTAAATCCTGATAAAATAATCTTGCGTATTTACATTCATCTATAACGTTACCATGCTGGACGTCAATAGGAGAGAAGAAATAGATATCACCTTTATTTTGCATAACTTTCCTTGTAGTATTCTCAATAAAATTAAACTGGGTTTGAGTAGCATCATAAAAACCATACCAGAAAATTGATTTTACATTATCAAGAAAAGAGGAGTTAAAAACATTATCCGCTGCTATCTGTAAAAGTTTAGGATTATTGACAATATTTTTATCTTGCAATACATTATAAAAAATCTCATAACTTTTGGCGACATTTTCCAGCAATGCTATATCTTTATGAGTGTAGCCATTTCCCCTATCATCCACAATATCTTCACTTTCAATAAACTCTACCAATTCATTAAATTCATTAGGCAGTAAGTTTGCATCATAGAGGTCTCGTATAGAATTATATAATGCAGCAGAGGCGCCATACGATTTAGATATGTATTGAAAAAACTTATTAGATACGTTTTTCAATCTCTCTTGTAATAACTTCGCATAGAAGACATTATTATCAATAAGATGAAAAGTTTTAGAAACATCACTAAAAACATTTCTTGCAAATCCATCAAGCGTGAGAAAATGAACGTTTACTAAAGAAGACATAGTTGAGGTAAAAAATTGTTTTATCAGATATTGTTTTAAATAAGTAGAAGGCACTGCAATTACTATTTTTTGCTCCAGCTCAGAAGTTCTGTTCTGAACAGAGGACTGCAGGGAACTTAAGAAGCATCTTTCCAATCCGCTATGATACGCTCCAAAATATGCTTTTATCATTCCCTATAAAATCAATCTTCTTTTGGTATATTTTTAAACATAAAATTAATGGATTAATCTAAGAGGGATAAAAATTTATCTATGGTCTCTTTAATATTGCCACTTAAAAATATTTCACTGCTTGATACAATGGTTGTTGGATTATACCGCAATACCTGTTCAACATTGGATAATTTTACACCTCCATCAACAATAACTTCAATAGCCGGATTTTTGTCCCTAATATATTGTATCTTATTTAGAGATTCTAAAATTAAACCCTGTCCATAGAAGCCAGGGCTGACGGTCATTATTAAGACAGAATCAATTAATCTAAGATAATCAGATATTTTTTCAACCTGGGTATTGGGATTTATCGCTATACCAACCTTTCTATCATATCTTTTTACGGTATCTATGATAGCAGATGTTTTTGACGTTGCTTCAATATGGAATATAGGCATATCCACACCTGCATTCAAGAATTCTTTTATCAGTTTTTCAGGCGTTAGAATCATAAGATGAGCATGAAAAGTAAGATTACTCAGTGCTCTTATCTCCTTTATAACCGACGGGCCTATTGTTAGATTATCAACGAATTGTCCATCCATTACATCTATATGGATGGAATCTATACCTATGGCATTTAAAATTTTGAATGTTTCCGGCAATTCCAAAAGTTTAGCTGCCAATATCGACGGTGATAATCTATATTTTCTCACTATCCCAATATTATAAAAAATACAAGAGAAGAAAAACTAAAAGATATAAGGGTATCAAAACAAAAATAATATTTCTTAACACTGCCTGCAAAGAGTATTTAACAAACGTATATTCTTTAACGAATTCTTTTTCTTTTCTAATCTGAGGTGATAGATCGCATTTACCATAAAAAGAGAGATTAGATTTTCTTATATTGCCATCTTTCGCCGCATATTCAATTATCCTTTTCCACAAAAACGTATGCCAGAATTTATTAATCGTTATATTATCATTTATCCCAAAAGATGTATAAATGTGATTTCCTTCGCTTAAGATTAAATATCCTGAATTAGTAGCCAATAGCGGAATCCCTTCTAAAAACATAAATTGTGGTATCTTATCCTTTTTTATAAAATTTATCTGATTTATATTTTTAAATACCTCCCTATCAAAATATGAGATGTTATGAAATGCAACCTTTTTCGTTCTTTGTGTCGAAGAGAAACCAGCATATATAACTCTATATGAATCAATATATCCATTACCATCTGTAATGACTATTTTTTTGCCACCACTACTTCTTATCTTTTTTCTTATAGCGCTTAGAGCAGTATTTTTATTTTGTTTAAATCTATACTCAAGAGCGAAATTAGAATTATGTATAAATACCTTTATATGATTGTCTATGTATGACTCATCTGCATTTTTTAACTTCACATCTAAAAATTTAGTGTGAAATGGCAATGTAGTTTTTACAACATTGTTTTTTATTTTCTTTTTTTTGCCATTAATACTTACAATATCAGGCAAGTCGATGCCATAATTATTCAGATATACGATAACTTTGGTAAACCAAAGAAATTTTGATGTATATCTAATACGCGAAATGCAATAATTTTTTGCTGTAGACCCGATGATATAGTAATAAAAATTCCTGTGGTCTTTAAATTTTTCAATCATGTTTGGTTTGTCCCCGCTACCATCAGTAAAAAAAATTATTGTATTACCAACGCTGAGATTTGTATCTATAAAAAACTTTAACAAGGATAGATTCAATATTTCGTCAGATGAAACCATTTTTTCCGATATCTTTCTTTTCTTTATATCATAATCTATATAATATATGTTCTTTTTACCAACATCTTTTGCTATATCCTTTGCCTTTGCTATCAAGTATGAAAATCTATCGGCATCATTAAATTTTGTTGAAGTCGTATAACTACTATCAACAACAAGCAATATATTATCTTTATTCACCGATTTCACAATATACAATCGTGATAAGAACAGGACAATAGCAATATAAGATAAATAAAAAAGCGCTAATTCAACCTTTCTCAATATACTATTCCCACTGCTCCCTAAAATACTGAGTATGGAGATGTAGTATACTTTTTTTCTAAAAAGATACAAAAACAGATATAGTAGCACAGGCGGAAGTAATAATAGCAGATACAGTTTATTTTCTATACCTATACTCTTTAGATTCAAATCTCTTAAAAATTAAATCTTAAAATCATTTTTAATTTTTGCATAACGAAATACAAGAAACTGCCATACTCCCACATTCCTCTTTATTCAGTATTCATCATTTATTATTTATTATTTTATTCCGAGTTAGCGATTTGGATTTATTTAAAACTTTTGAGTTTTGAATTTTGACTTTTGACTTTTTAACGTATTTCCTCTTTGTGGTAATTTCTGGATATCTGCCGGTCTTAGAATTTTTAATTTTCATAATATTATAATCTCGCAATAGTTTCATTTAAAAATAATTAAAGTATGGATATTCATAATTTAGATACCTACTTACATGAATTAAAAGAATCTTTAACAAAAGTTAAAAACCAGTCGGAATTTGTAGAAATTAAAAGAAAATTTATGGGGGAAAATGGCATTGTAGAAAAATATACTAAGGAGTTTGTTTCTTTTGATAAAGATAGGAAAAAAGAGTTGGGTCCTTATTTTAATAAGTGGAAGAACGAAGTAATTACAATTATCAGGGAATTTGAAAAGGATATTGCTACTAAATTTGCAAATGTGCAAAGAGTGGTTGACTATACGGAAGAGATAAAGAATTTTTGTATAGGGAATATACATCCTATTACCAAAACCACAGACCAGATAATAAGAATTTTCTCGCACATAGGTTTTGAAGTTGTAAGAGGTCCTGAAATTGAAGATACTTTTCATAACTTTGATGCTTTAAATATACCAAAAGACCATCCTGCCAGAGACAGTATGGATACGATGTATGTAGGAAAACTCAAAACTCAAAAGTTGGAAGGTCCGACCGCCGTGTCAAAAGTCAAAAGTGAAAAGATGTTACTTTTAAGAACACATACCTCACCTATGCAGGTTAGGGTTATGGAAAAGAAAAATCCACCTATCAGAATAATTGTTCCAGGGAAAGTTTATAGAGATGATACAATTGACGCAAGTCACTTTCCTATATTTCACCAGATAGAAGGTTTATGTGTTGAGGAGAATGTGAGTTTGGCTGATTTAAAGGAGGTGCTGTCCATATTTCTTCAAACGTTCTTTGAACGGAATATAGAAGTTAGATTCCGACCATCATACTTTCCTTTTACTGAACCAAGCGCAGAGGTTGATATAGAATGTATTTTTTGCCAGAAAAAAGGTTGTAATATATGTAAGAGTAGCGGATGGATTGAGGTTTTAGGTGCTGGAATGGTCCATCCTAACGTATTTAAAGCAGTAAATATTGACAGTGAGAAGTTTAGTGGCTTTGCTTTTGGTATAGGTATCGAACGACTGACGATGCTAAAATATAGAATTAATGACATAAGATTATTTTTTGAAAATAGGATTGATTTTTTAAGGCAGTTTTAATGAGGATTCCGTATTCTGAGATAGCGAGTATATTGGAGGGTGCTCCGGATTGCAAATCTATGAATGATGTTTTTGCCCAGATAGGATTTCCCGTTGAATCCGTAGAAGAGTTTGGCGGTGATATTATATTTGATATAGAAATACCTTCAAATAGAGGGGATTTATTATCAGTTTATGAAGTAATCAAGCAGATTAATATATACATAGAAAATTCAAGATTAAAAGAAGACCCCCTATTGAATGCCATATCTTTAGATTACAGACCCGATCCCAGTATTTTAGAAGTAAAAGATTCAGAATTTGCTCCTTTATACTATGGGATAATATTTGACGTTAGAGTAAAAGAATCCCCATCTGAGTTTGAGAATAGGATTCAAAAATTAGGTTTCAATTCTGTAAACAATATTGTAGATGCTACTAATTTTATATGTGCTTATTATGGACAACCAATGCATGCCTTTGATTATTCTAAAATAAAAAATGGTAAGGTTATAGTTCGCAAATCACAAGAAGGTGAACAGTTTATAGGTTTAGATGGCAAAGAAAGAATATTAAAAGAGGGAGTTGGAGTGATTGCTGACAACGAAAAAATATTGGCTTTAGCCGGTGTTTTGGGCTCAAGTAACTGTGAAACCACTTTCAATACAAAAACTATCTTTTTAGAATGCGCTCATTTTAATCATAGAGATGTTTATTATGCTGCTAAAACATCTGGGATTGAAACAGAATCATCATATAGATTTAAAAGAAAAGTGCCGTATAGTTTTGCTCCAAGAGCAATAAACGTATTTTGTAGCTTATTGAAAGATGATATAAAATTTATTAGAGCTATAAAGTATGATAATACAAAAAAAGTTACTAATAAAATAGTGGTTGATACTGACTTTATAAATAAAAGGATTGGAACAAATATACCTAAGGATAAAGTAATAAGTATATTAAGTAAATCAGGGTGCGACGTTAAGGAACGCAATGATACAATAATAGTTTGTCCTCCAGAGCAAAGAGATGATTTAAAGATAAAAGAAGATATAGTTGAAGAAGTTGCGCGATTTTATGGTTATACAAACATTGACAGTAAAACAGCCCTTAAAATATCTAAATCAGACGTTAATGTTTATGAAGATAATCTTGGGAAGATAAGGTCGTACCTTGTTGATAACTCTTTTTATGAATGTGTTTCCACGTCATTTATAGATTCAAAAATAATAAATAAGTTGGGATTGGATATAAATCTTTTAATACAAGTTAACGCTATAAAAAATCCTGATAAATTTTTGAGGAATAAGATATTGTTTACCTTGTTAGATGTTTACAGAACTAATCTATCTTATGGGGTGGATAAGATAAATATTTTTGAAATCGGGAAGGTATTTAACTTGGGCATGGAGAAATATATTGAAAATGAGAATTTATGTATAATATCTAACCATTTTTCTGCGAGGGATTTAAAGGAATTTGTAACAAATGTAGGCAATATTACAGGTTGTAACATTGGCATTGTTAATGCCCAGGACAGGTTTTCTGACAACACCTTTGCAATAATGTATGAAAACAATGTGCTAGGCTATGGGGGTGAAGTAAAAAAGGCAGTATTATCTCATTTTGAAATAAAATTCTCTGACGTTTATTATGTTGAATTTAACGTATCTAATTTGCTAGATAAAAAACCCATGGAGAAACGCTATAAAAACATACCTAAGTTTGCACCATTAAAAATTGACATATCGTTTATTTTGAATAGAGATGTGGAATATAAGGCAATCAAGGATTTTATTAGTAATCTTAAGATAAGTTACCTTGAACGTTTTGAACTTATGGACGTTTTTACCGATACAAAGATAGGGCAGGATAAGAAAAGTTATACAATAAGATTATATTTTCAGCATCCGGAGAGAACATTACAAAAAAAAGAAATTCAAACAGATATTGAGAATATTTTCAGTAGTTTAAAAAATAAATTCAACGCAACTAAAAGGGAATAAAATAATGTCTATTTCCAGTGAACGTATAATTAAACTTATTATTTTATAAGGTGTTAACAAGTTTAGGAAGTTAATTTTTTTCTTTTCCCTATTGTGTATAGTGTATCCTGTATTCTTTGAGATTGTGCTTTTGAGTTTTCTATGGCAATTTCTGGCTATAGAGCAGAAATTAGTATTTTTTAAAAAAGGTTTCTATAATTGTTCTTGACTTATGTTGAGCAGGGGGGTAATAACAATTCTCGTTTTGTTAGCGGCTATAAATATAAATGATATTACTTTTTCTAACAAAATAATGCCGCAGCAGAAAAAAGCATATAAAAAGCCTCTTAACTCGTATAGATATATATCTCATAAAATTTTCCATAATAACGTTAGTAAGAAAACGCGCAGGAAGATTTATAGTAAAATATGGTTATCAAGAATAAATATAATAAAATTATCTATCCCTACATTTCCTTACAGGTTAAAACAGAGAGTTGTAGCTAAAGTTACAGGTTATGAACCTTCTGAGGTGAGTTGTGGGAGGTTTGCTGATGGTAAAACATCTATTATGAGGAATGCTTATGAATTAACAGGAGTGGCAGCAGATCCTCTTGCTCTACCTTATGGAACGGTTGTCTATATACCAGGTGTTGGCTACAGAGTAGTTGACGATACGGGAAGTGCTTTAAAGAAGAGTTGGAGACAGAAAAGGCAGTTGCATATAGATTTACGCTTTTTGAGTGTAAAACAGGCAAGGGAATGGGGTGTGCGGTATTTGGAGGTAGAAGTTTATGAAAGAATCAAATCAAGAAGAGAAATGTCAGTTTTCGCAAGAGCCAAAAATTAAGGTAACGCCGCCTGGACCTGTCGCTAAAAAAATTCTGGAGGAAGATGTAAAGTATATTTCACCCTCTTATACCAGAGAATACCCGTTGGTAGTAAAAAAAGCAAAGAATTTATTTGTTCAGGATGTTGATGGTAATACGTATCTTGATTTTACTGCTGCTATAGGCGTTTGTAATGTGGGACATAACAATGAAGAAGTCAAACAGGCAATGGAAGAACAGTTAAACAATTATGTTCATTTTGCCCTTGGTGATTTTTATAATGATAAAGCCCCATTGTTAGCTCAGAAATTATGCGAGATTACCCCTGGTAATTTTGACAAGATGGTGTTTTTTACGAATAGTGGGACGGAGTCCGTGGAAGCGGCTTTAAAACTTTCCAGGTATCATAAAAGGAAACCGAGAATTCTGGGATTTATAGGTAGTTTTCATGGTAGAACAATGGGTTCGTTAGCATTAACTTCAAGTAAGGCAACACAGAGACAACATTTTTCGCCTTTACTCGGTGATATAACTTTAGTTCCTTATCCTTATTGTTACAGATGTCCTTATAACCTTAAATATCCTGAATGTAATTTCTGGTGTGTTAAAATAATTGAAGAGGTGTATTTCAAAAAGGTCTGTCCGCCGGAAGATGTTGCCTGCTGTGTTGTCGAACCAATCCAGGGTGAAGGTGGCTATATCGTTCCTCCTGATGGATATTTTGAAGAGTTAAATAAAATCCTTAAAAAATATGAGATTCTGCTTGTGGCAGATGAGGTGCAAAGCGGGATAGGAAGAACTGGTAAGTGGTTTGCGATGCAGCATACAAATGTGGTGCCAGATATAATTTCTATTGCAAAAGCACTGGCAAATGGCTTACCTATCGGTGCAATTGTTGGTAATAAAAAAATCTTCTCATGGGGTAAGGGCTCTCATAATAATACCTTCGGTGGTAATGCCTTGGCAGTTGCTGCCGCTATAAAAACGTTAGAATTGGTTGAAACAAAATATATGGAAAATGCGAAAAACATAGGTGAATATATTCTTACAACTGTAAGAAGATGGGTTGAGGAGTATGAGTTTTTAGGTGATGTAAGGGGAAAAGGATTAATGATAGGTCTGGAATTCGTGAAAGATAAAAGCACAAAAGAGGAAGCGAAAGAATTGAGGGATAAAATTATAGAAAAGTGCTTTGAGAAAGGTTTACTTTTGTTGCCGTGCGGTGAAAACGTAATTAGGTTCTCCCCACCATTATCCATCACTAAAAAAGAAGCCGATTTAGGTTTAAGTATTTTCGAAGATGTAATGAACCAGTTAAGAAACAGTAATTTAAGGAGATAGACAGTATGAATACAAAACTAAAATCATCCACACCTTTAGTTGAAATTATCCAGAAAAGTATTGACGTTCAATTGTATAAAGAGTTGATTTGGGAAGGGACGTTCGATGAATATTTAGAGATAGTAAATAAAAATCCTCTTGTTATCAGAAACGCATTTCAACGACTTTATGACATGATAGTCTCTTATGGTGTTGAGGAGAAGACGGAAGGCAAGGAAAAAGTGATAAGATACTTATTTTTCAATGACCCTATAGATAAAGGGAAAGATGCTATTTTTGGTATTGAACGCTCGCTGATGTATCTTGTTAATATTTTGAAATCAGCTGCTTTTGGATTGGGACCTGATAGACGAATTATGCTTTTACACGGACCTGTTGGTAGCGCTAAAAGCACAATTGTCAGATTACTAAAGAAGGGATTGGAACATTATTCACGAGTGCCTGAAGGCGCTTTGTATTCTTTTTCATGGAGGGAGGGGGATGGATGGAATCCCTGCCCAATGAATGAAGAACCATTAAAACTCCTGCCTAAAGAAACCAGAGAAAAATTATTAGTAGAGTTACAAAAAAAAGCGAAGGTTGAATATACTTTAAAAGTAGATGGAGATTTGTGTCCATTTTGTAGAAAATATTATAACGATTATTTAAGGGAATGTGCGGGTGACTGGTTTAAGTTGATTGAAAAGGTTAAAATAAGAAGAGTTATATTATCAGAAAAGGACAGGATAGGTATCGGCACTTTTCAACCCAAAGATGAAAAGAACCAGGATTCCACTGAATTAACGGGTGATATAAACTATAGAAAGATTGCGATATATGGTTCTGATTCAGACCCACGAGCATTTAACTTTGACGGTGAATTCAATATTGCCAACCGCGGCATAATAGAGTTTATAGAAGTCCTGAAATTAGACGTGGCGTTCTTATATGACCTTTTAGGTGCTACTCAGGAGCATGTCGTAAAGCCAAAAAAATTCTCCCAGACGGACATTGATGAAGTAATAATAGGGCATACGAATGAACCGGAGTATAGGCGACTTCAAAACAATGAGCTTATGGAGGCATTCAGAGACCGAACCTTGAAAGTAGACATACCATATAACCTTAAACTTGATGATGAAATAAAAATCTATGAAAGGGATTTCAAAGGTGAAAGGATTAAAGGTCGCCACCTTGCACCTCATACAATAGAGATATGTTCTATGTGGGCTATTCTAACACGACTTGCAGAACCGAAGAAAGCAAATCTTACGATTATGCAGAAATTAAAACTTTATAATGGTAAAACCGTCCCCGGCTTTACAGAAGACCATATAAGAGAACTTAAAAAAGAATCAGACAGGGAGGGACTGGAAGGCATATCTCCAAGATACATCCAGGATAAATTATCTAATGCTCTTGTCAGAGTAGGTGAAGGTGGTTGCGTTAATCCATTTATGGTAATGAAGGAATTACAGGACGGATTGGTAAGTCATTCTCTTATTACAAGTGAGGAGCAAAGGAAAAAATATACGGAACTTCTTGCAATCACAAGACAGGAATATGAAGATATAGTAAAGAACGAGGTTCAAAGAGCTATCAGCGCTGATGAGGAAGCAATCTCACGTTTGTTTGCTAATTATATAGATAATGTGAAAGCATACATTCAAAAAGAAAAAATAAGAAACAAATATACTGGTATGGAAGAAGAACCAGATGAACGTCTTATGAGGTCTATAGAAGAAAAAATAGATATACCTGAAAGCAGAAAGGACGATTTCAGAAGAGAGATAATGAATTACATTGCCGCTCTTTCGCTTGAAGGAAGAAAGTTTGATTACAAATCAAATGAAAGATTGCTTAAAGCATTAGAATTGAAACTTTTCGAAGACCAGAAAGATGCGATAAAACTAACTAGTTTAGTAACAAGCGTAATAGACAAGTCAACACAGGAAAAGATAGACGTAGTAAAGTCCAGGATGAAGAAAAGCTACGGCTACTGCGACATCTGTGCTTCGGACGTATTAAGTTTTGTCGCTTCCCTCTTGGCCCGCCAAGAGAAAAAGTAGAACATGCCACAAAAACAGGATACCGTATTAAGACGATGACAATGGTATAAAAATTCAAAAGAAAGAAGTGGAGAGTGGACAGCGAAGTGAGCAACGAATAGCCAAAAGTAAAGGTTTAAGGAAAATCTAACTCACTAAACTCGTAATAAAATAATAAATGATAAATACTGAATAAAGGGAAATTTGGAACTGAGGTAATTCTCAGTGTAAGTTCAGAAATTACCACAAAGAGGGAATACCTTAAAAAGTCAAAGGTCAAGGTTTGAAAGTTTAAGTAGCACAGACATTCCTGTCTGTGTATCTTTGTCTTTCACAGGCAAGAATGCCTGTGCTACTTTAATGCGTTGGGCTCTAAACGCGCTAATTCGGAATAAATGAAGAATGAAGGATGGAAGGTAAAGTACAAAAGGGAAATTTGAAAGTGTGGTAATTTCTGGTATAAGTTAGTGTGTAGATTTATAAATCTTTAAAATATTATAATCGTTTTATATTTAAACCTTTATTTAGGGAGGATTTGTATGACAAATATTGTAGAAAAAGGCGTTGAAAGGATAGAATGGGTAGGTTCAAGGATGCCGGTATTAAAAGCTGTTGCTAATGAATATAAAAGTTCAAAACCGTTGTCAGGGGTGAAAATAGGTTGCTGTTTGCATATTACCCCTGAAACAGCGAATTTAATTATATCCCTAAAAGAAGCAGGGGCTTATGTCTTACTCTGTGCTTCTAATCCACTTAGCACAAAAGGTGAGATTGTTGAAGCATTGAAAGAAGAATATGGAATACCTGTATATGCAAAGCCGACAGAGACCGATAAAGAATACATAGAGTTTATAGATACACTCCTATCAAACAAAGTTGATATAACCATAGATGATGGTGCTGATTTAACGGTCAGGTACCATACGAATTATTCAAAAGCATTCAAGGTCAGGTTTGGATTGGAAGAAACAACTACTGGCGTTAATAGATTAAAAGCTCTTGAGAAAGACGGTAAACTTTTGTACCCTATAGTGGCAGTTAATAACGCAAGAACCAAAAATCTTTTTGATAATAGATATGGCACTGGTCAATCATCTTTGGATGGGATAATAAGGGCAACTAATATTTTGCTAAGTGGTAAAACCTTAACGGTTTGTGGTTACGGTTGGTGTGGCAAAGGGTTAGCAAGCAAGGCAAGAGGTTTAGGGGCAAACGTTATTGTAACCGAAGTTAGCCCTATAGCTGCATTGGAAGCAGTTATGGATGGATTTAGAGTTATGACTATAAAAGATGCATTAGCGGTTTCGGATGTTGTCTGCACAGTTACAGGCAATACAAACGTAGTAAGATATAAGGATATTCTAAATAATGCCAAAGACGGAATAATTTTGGCTAATTCAGGACATTTTAACGTTGAAATTGAAATTGAAGCCATAAGAAAAAATTCAAAAAAGATAAACTTGCTGAATAATGGTCTGGTATGGGAATGCACACTACCAAACAATAAAATTATATACGTATTGGGAGAAGGAAGATTAGTGAATTTAGTATGTGCAGAAGGGCATCCTCCCGAAGTTATGGATATGAGTTTTTCAACGCAGTTTCTGTCAGTGGTAACGTATCTTTATCAATACAAAAAACTACCAACAAAGGTTATAGAAGTAGATAGAGAGATAGAAGAAAAAGTAGCCAATTTTAAGTTAAAGACAATGAACGTATCAATAGATGTATTGACCTCTCAGCAGAGAGAATATATGCAGAGTTGGAATCTGAAATGAAAAGACCAGCAGAGGACTGATTACTCTATATGATAATAGGTTTAACGGGAACTATTGCGTCGGGGAAAGGTGTTGTGTCTGACTTTTTCAAAAGTAAAGGGTTTTTACATTTTTCTCTATCGGATGAATTGAGAGAGAAAGCGAAAGAGTTAAACATAGAAATTACACGGTTAAATTTACAGAGGTTGGGAAATAAGTTGAGAAATGAACAGGGTAAGGGGGTATTGGCAGAATTTATTGTCAATAAGATATTAAAACATGGATATAAGGATGTAGTGGTAGATAGCATAAGAAATCCCGGGGAGGTAGAGGTGCTAAAGAAAAATCTTAAGGATTTTTTTCTTATATCTATTGATGCACCGTTGGAGATTAGATTTGAGAGAATTTGCCATAGGAAAAGGGAAGATGACCCACTTGTATGGGAAGATTTTGTAGAGTTAGATGCGCGGGAGAAAGGTATAGGGCAGAACGATACGACACAGGCAGTGGCAAAATGTATGGAGATGGCTGACTTTTCACTTTTTAATAAGGGTGATTTGTCGCAACTTCAAAAGCAGATAGAAGAAATATACGAGAAAATCCTGACGATTATATCTCATACAAAACAATAGGAATTTCCGTTTAAAGTGGCTCTAAATTGAAAAACCTCTTAATAGTTGAATCGCCTACCAAAGCAAAAGCCATAGGTAAATACTTGAATAATAAATTCATAGTTATTGCAACGAGGGGGCATATCAGAGACCTTCCTAAAAAGATTCTTGGCTTAGACCTAAAAAATAATTTTGCGCCTACGTTTTATTTTTTGCCAGGCAGAAAAAAGATTGCTGAATATATAAATAAAAAAGCGGTTGCTGCTGATATTGTATTTATTGCAACTGACCCCGATAGAGAGGGCGAAGCGATCGGGTGGCACATTACACAGGTTGTGCATTCTTTCAAAGGTATGTATAAGAGGCTTCTTCTGCACGAAATTACTCAGGATTATATAAATGGTGAATTATCTAATCCTAAACAGATTTCCCACCAGCTGGTGAATGCTCAATTTGCAAGAAGAATTATTGATAGATTATTTGGATTTTTCATAAGTCCCATAGTAAGCAGGAACATAAAAGAAAGAGGTAGTGCCGGCAGGGTTCAAAGCCCTGCTTTGCGACTTATATATGAACGGGATAAAGAAATAAAAAACTTCAAAAGTGAAATTCTTATGGATGTTAAGGCACAGTTTCTGCTACAAGATAACGCCCATTTGATTTATGCAAAGTTAAAGAGATGGAATGGTTATGAAAGGATTCCATATAGGGAAGAATTTATTAACCAGATGAAAAAAGAAGCAGAGAAAGGTTTGTTCACCATATCAAACGTTAACAAATCAGAAATAGTAAGCGCTCCCCCACCGCCATTTAACACTTCATCTCTATTGATACAATGTTCTAAAAGTTTTAAATGGCCTGCCCATAAAACCCAAAAGATTGCCCAGCTTTTGTACGAAGGGGTAAGGTTAGGTAATGAGTATAAGTCATTAATTACCTATATAAGAACCGATTCGTTAAGAATGAATGAAAAGTTTATACATAACTTGAGAAGTTTTATTGGACAATCGCAACTTCAAGAGTTCGTTGCTCCGAAAGTAAGAAGATATACTGCTGGAGATAAATTTGCCCAAGATGCCCACGAAGCGATAAGGCCTGTGAATGTTAATGTTGCACCTGAAAGTATAAAAGATAAGGTAACATCTGATATATATAAATTATACGAACTAATATGGAAAAGAACTATTGCCACACAATTAAATCCCGCTATATCATTAAAATATAGTTTTGAAATATCAAATCAAAATGGAAGTATGATATTCTTATCAGAAAACGAGTATCATATCTATGAAGGTTATAAAATACTATATGGAGGAGTAAAAGAAAACATTCCTCAATATATAAAAGATGTAAAAATAGGCGAGCCGACAAACTTACAGAATGTGGAGTTTAATAAAGTAGAAACCAGCCCGCCTCCCCATTATACAGAAGGAACACTTATAAAAGAATTAAAAAAACTCGGTATAGGTAGACCGAGCACGTATGTACCGATATTATATACACTGCTCAAAAGAAAGCATATAAAGAAAGTTAAAGGTTATTTACATATAACTGAAAAAGGTGTAAAAACAATTGAATTTTTATTAAAGAATTTTTCTGAACTTGTTGACTATAATTTTACTGAGAAACTTGAAAAGGAATTAGATTACGTTGCAACAGGAGAAAAACAACATCTAGAAGTAATAAGTGATTTCTACAATAGACTTAAACAACTTATTGCGACGTATAAAACATTGTGTGATTCCTGATAATATTTATTGCCAATAAACAGGGGCCATTTCTATTATTTTGTTTATTATGAGTGTAGCGAGTCGGATTTGTTTGAAACTTTTGAGTTTTAACATTTGAATTTATTGAATTTGTGGTAATTTCCAAATAGCAGTTTTTATTAATTTTTATTTTTATATAATGAGAGAGTGTAGGAAGGGGGGTTATATAAGAAAGAAAGGAGGAATACAAAATGGTAGAGAGTAAAGGGAAGTATAATCCATATGAGATAGTTAAAATACAGCTTGCTAAAGCATCTACGAAGATGAATCTTGAACCGGTAATACATGAATTGCTTTCATATCCTCAGCGAGAATTGGTGGTTAATATACCAATAAA
This sequence comes from uncultured Planctomycetaceae bacterium, assembly GCA_964633175.1. Classification (GTDB taxonomy): domain Bacteria; phylum Planctomycetota; class MHYJ01; order CAZWFP01; family CAZWFP01; genus CAZWFP01. The sequence goes on from CAZWFP010000010.1 coordinate 44,435, forward strand.
ATTATCTAATGGAACATCCAAAGTATTTAGAGGATACAGAGTTCAGCATTGTGATGCGAGAGGTCCTTGTAAAGGAGGCATTAGATTTCATCCTGAAGAAACCATAGATACAGTTAGAGCCCTTGCGTCCTGGATGACATGGAAAACGGCGTTAATGAATTTACCTTACGGTGGTGGTAAAGGTGGCGTTACCTGTGACCCAAAGCAGTTAAACGAAACTGATCTCGAAAAAGTAGCACGAGGTTATATAAGGGAGATAGCTACTTTTATAGGTCCTGAAAAAGATATTCCTGCTCCGGATGTATATACTAATCCCCAAATAATGGCATGGATGATGGATGAATATAGCAAAATAAAAGGGTATTTTACAGCCGGCGTAATTACTGGCAAACCGTTATCAATTGGTGGTTCAGTTGGTAGAAATGACGCTACTGCCCGTGGTGGAATGTATGTTTTAAGAGAAGCTGCAAAGGCAGCAAATATTAATTTGCAAAATGCAACCTGTGCAATACAGGGATACGGGAATGCGGGGCAATATGCTCATCAACTTATTGAGAAATTGTTTGGAACAAAGGTGGTTGCAATTAGCGATTCCAAAACAGGAGTGTATAATGAAAACGGTATATCGGCAGAAGAAGCTATCAGATATAAAACTGAAACAAAAAGTTTAAAAGGGTTCCCCCGAGCCAAAGAAATAACGAACGAGGAGTTGCTTGAACTTAAAATTGATATTTTAGTGCCATCTGCAATTGAAAATGTTATTACGGCTGCCAACGCAGGACGTATAAAAAGTAACATAATCCTTGAACTTGCAAACGGACCTACAACACCTGATGCAGACGAAATTTTGTTTAGCAAAAAAAAACTTGTGCTACCTGATTTCTTAGCAAATGGCGGTGGTGTTACCGTATCATATTTTGAGTGGGTTCAAAACATTACAGGATTATATTGGAATGCAAAAGAAGTTGATGAGAGATTGGATAGACATATGACATCTGCATTTGAGCATATGATTAGAACAGCAAGGGAATTCAACACCGATAACAGAACCGCTGCATATATAGTTGCTCTAAAGAGATTGAGACAGGCAATATTAGACAGAGGATGGCTTAAATAGAACAAGACAGTAACTGCCATCACTTTCACAAAGAGAAATAAGAAAGGGGATATTTTATCCCCCCTTATTCATTTATTCCGCATTTAGCAAGTTTAGTGAGTTGGAGTTCTTTGAAACTTTTGAATTTTGACATTTAACCTTTTCTTCTATTCATAATTCAGTATTCTACTTCTAAAATCTACATCCTACAATCTACAATTCGAAATTCTCGCCACTATATCTTATATTCTTCTTTGTGATAATTTCTGGACAATAGTTCGCCAAAGGGAATTGTAAAACGATAAATTTTGAATTTTTTATGCTTT
>CAZWFP010000011.1:0-43876 GCA_964633175.1 uncultured Planctomycetaceae bacterium
ATGTTAACTATATTTTCTACTTGTAAACCGTTTATTGATGAGTTCGATATTATACAAACAAATGCAATAAAGAGTTGGACTCAACTGGGTGATGATATTGAAATAATTTTATTTGGAGATGAAAAAGGGGTTAGTAATATTGCTAAAAAATTAAGCATAAAACATATTGATAGCGTCAAAAGAAATAAATTTGGAACTCCTTACCTTGATTATATGTTTTCAGAAGCAGCAAAAACCACAAGATCAAAAGTGCTATGTTATGTTAATGCTGATATAATATTTTTGCCAGGCGTAATTGAGGTGATAAAATTCATAGAAAGTAAATTTGATAAATTCTTAATTGTAGGTAGGCGATGGGAGGTAGAAATAAAAGAACCAATAGATTGTTCCACCCAGAACTGGCATGTTAATCTAAAAAAATACACAACTAGAAATGGCAAACTTTCAATAGGAGGTGCTATTGATTATTTTATATTTACCAAAGATTTATATAAGAACATACCTGAATTTCTGATAGGAAGAACCGCATGGGATAACTACCTTATGGGAAGCGCTATTTTAAAAACGCTCTACGTGTTTGACGCTACAGATGTAATATTTGCCATCCATCAAAACCATTCGTATAAACATCATAAACAAGCCGATTATGGAGTATGGAAGGGTGAAGAAGCAGAACACAACAAAAAACTTCAAGGGAAGAAGTACTTACAATCATCACTTGGTAACATAAAGAAAGCATTTTTCAAAATAAAAAGAGGGGATAATGCATTTAAAATAGAACCTAACGTTTCTGGAATGATAAAAAGTGTATTTTCATATATAAAGGGATTAGGTATAAAGTAGAATTTAAAATTTTTGTAGTATGTGGAAGTATCCGAAAGAGTTTGATGTAATAGTTGTAGGCGCAGGGCATGCGGGAGTGGAAGCTGCGCTTGCATCGGCAAGGATGGGCGTTAAAACGCTCCTTCTTACTATGAATTTGGATACTATTGCGCAAATGTCCTGCAACCCTGCTATTGGGGGGATTGCAAAGGGACAACTCGTGCGGGAAATAGATGCCTTAGGTGGTGAAATGGCAAAGGCAATTGATAAAACAGGCATTCATTTCAAAATGCTCAATACTTCCAAAGGTCCAGCTGTCTGGTCACCGCGTGCTCAAGCAGATAAGAAAGCATATCAGTTCTATATGAAAAAAGTTCTTGAAGAAACGCCTAATCTTACCTTAAAACAGGATACTATTGATAAATTAATTATTAACAATAATAAAGTATCGGCTGTCATTGGGAAAACAGGGTTTGAGTATAAAGCCACATGTGTAATAATAACAACAGGAACGTTTATGAAAGGATTGATTCATATAGGAGAGAAAAAACTCATTGGCGGCAGGGGTGGTGAACCGGCGGCAGAAAATATTTCTGAATCCTTGAAAGAAATAGGATTTGAAGTTAAAAGATTTAAAACCGGCACTCCACCGCGACTTAATGGTAGAACTGTAAATTATGAAAAAATGATTGTTCAATTACCTGATGAAAATCCCAGACCATTCTCTTTTCAAACAGATAAAATCACGAATATACAAGTTAACTGCTATATAACTTATACTACTGCTGAAACGATTCAAATAGCAAAAAGAAATCTCTATAGAGCACCTATGTATACAGGACAAATTACAAGTGTTGGACCCAGATATTGTCCTTCTTTTGAAACAAAGGTAGTTAGATTTCCAGATAAGCAAAGACATATGATATTTATAGAACCTGAGGGTTTAAACACCCAAGAAGTATATGTAAATGGACTATCTACAAGTTTCCCCCCGGATGTTCAGGAAGAATTAATCCATTCAATTGTGGGATTAGAAAATGCTGAAATTATAAGGTATGGCTATGCGATAGAATACGATTATCTCCCCCCTACCCAGTTATACCCAACCTTGGAAACAAAGTTAATAGAAAATCTATTTTTTGCGGGTCAGATAAATGGAACCTCAGGTTATGAAGAAGCAGCCGCACAGGGTTTAATAGCAGGTATTAATGCTGCATCTAAAATTTTAGGCAAGGAACAATTTGTTCCAAAAAGAACTGAAAGTTATATTGGTGTAATGATAGAAGACCTCGTAAATTTCGGTGTTACGGAACCATACAGATTGTTTACATCTCGCGCAGAACATAGGTTAATATTACGACATTCAAACGCTGATGCTCGCTTGACACATTATGGATATAAATATGGTCTTATCAGCAAAAGTGTTTATGATAAATTCTTACAGAAAGAAAAAACTATAAACAGTGTAATAGATTATCTAAATAAGCACTATCATAATTCTAAGAAACTATCACAGATTCTAAGCCAGCCAGAAGTTACATTAAACGACATAGAAAAGATAGATTCATACCTTGCCGGTTTATCATTATCAAATGATATAAAAGAAGAGGTGGAAACCCAGATAAAGTATCAAGGTTATATAGAAAGGAACTTAAGAAGTATAGAAAAGATAAAAAAGCTATATGAAAAGACGATACCAGCAACCTTTGACTATTACAACGTTCCACATCTAAGATATGAAGCAAAGGAGAAATTATCCTCAGTAAGACCTATGACGTTATGGCATGCCTCACAAGTTTCAGGTATAACGCCGCTAGATATAATGACAGTGGCATTACATTTGGGACTTTTAACAAAGTAAACCATTTTATTATGTTAAGTTATAGAAAAACAGTGCGAAAAAATCGTAAAGTTTAAATAAAAAATACGATAATATAATAGGAACTGATTAGAATGGAAATAGGTGGGATAAGTAACGTAGGTCCGGTGCGCAATACCTCCGCAACACCGTCTAACATTAAAGTTCAAAACAAAATGAAAAATCTTTCTGATAGTTTGGATGTATCAGATTTCCTTTCGATTCGTAAATCCCTTGAATCCACTACACCGTTAAATGAAATAAAATTTAAAGAATTAAAGCAAATACTATCAGAAAAAGGCAACCTAAACATAACAGAAGGACAATTAGAGGCGGCACTAAAAAACTTTATAGAGGAAATTTTTTCATAAACCTTTTCCACCTTTGGTATAATAACTCCTAAATCTCTTTTTAATTTCTATAATTATCCCTTTTATAACAAATGATTACAATGTGTGTCGTAGGAAAACAGGGAGAGGGTAAAAGTTCTGTTATAAAATTTTTTCTTGAAAAAAATGTTGACACTCAATGTAAAAAAATAATTACACAATACTCTCCTCCAAACTTACAAAAGATAATTGACGTTGCAAAACCCAAAAAACATTCTTACCCCCAAGTAGAATTTTCAGAAATCACCATTGAAGAAAAAGTTCAAACGCTCACAAAATATTCGCTAAATATTTTTGACATTCTAATATTTGTAAAATATCTACCTGAACTTGAAAGAAATTCCGTAGAAGAAGAATGTAGATTTCTTGCGGCACATATTAAAAATACTGACATAACTACATTAAATAACAGGGCAGAAAGACTCCAACATTCCTTGAAATTTAAACGTTCCGAGGATGATGCAGCTTACCTAAACAGTTTAGAGCATTTGCTAAAAATGTATAAAAATAGTGAGCCATTAAAATATGATGAATTAGATAAAGTATCCAAACGTATTGTTCATAGTTTAGGCCTTTTGTCGTTTAAACCTATAAACTTGTTAATAAACACAAGATACAATAATTTGTGTAATAAGTTTGAAACAATTCTCATTGAAGGGCTTTATATTAAGGCTTTTGCAACAGATTTTTCCCTATATAGTGATTTGAAAGAGGAAAGCAAAAAGAATAGAGATATATTTAAAGAGTTTCAGGTAGATTATATAGATTTCTCACAAATACTAATGGAGCTATTGAAACAATCAGGCATAATTCATTTCTATACGATAGTATCAAACGACATACGAGCATGGCAACTACAAAAAGGGACGTTCATTAAAGAAGCAGCAGGCAAAATCCACAAGGACTTTGAAAAAGGTTTTATAAGTGCAGAAGTTATAAAAGCGGATGACTTTATAACCACAAATGGTGATATGAAAAAATTAAAAGCAGAGGGCAAGGTGATTTTAGTTAACAAGGATTACCAGGTCTGCGATGAAGATATAATCACTTTTAAATTTAACGTGTGATAGTAATAATATTCTTTGTAAGTTTATTTTCTGGATTACTGCTCGCATACGTCCTAAGAAAATTAAATATCGTAGATAAACCGGACAATTCAAGGAAATTTCATAAAAACCCAACTCCACCAGCAGGAGGATTGGTTATTATGCCAATATGCGCCTACCTAATGTATCTACATCCAAATTATGTATCTAAAACACAAATTATATTCCTAACAATGTTATTTATTATGGGATTTTTAGATGATTTATTTAATCTTCCTGTTTTAATTAAATTGTTAACTCAACTACTTGGTGCGTTCCTTATTGTCGATAAAAGCAATATTCCTATATATTACTCGCTCATCACAACCGTTCTTTATACTGTTTATATTAACAGTGTTAATTTCATAGACAATTCGCAAGGAACCTGTTTATCCTTTCTTGCGTTTTCTTTCCTATTTCTATATATAATGACTCTAAATCAGATATTTGCATATCTTTTATTTTCTGTATTAGCCCTTCTGCTTTTAAATCTGGGATTGGAAAATATATTTTTAGGAAATAGTGGCACATTTTTTATAGGAGGATTATTGGTAGTTGCGATAGATAAATTCTGCCAACCTTTATTCTTCCAGAAATTCTCTTTTAACGCCTATTCAGAGGTATTGATATACTTATTCTTATTGATTGCTCCTCTGATGGATTTTATTTATGTAACGGTAAGACGTATAATAGCAGGAGATTCGATATTCAAAGCAGACAATAGGCATTTAAGTTTTACGATGGAAAGAATCTTCAATAGTAGCATATACGCTCTGTTTGTATGGAACTTACTGCTTTACTGCATTTTCTTCTTTAATGTTATTCTTATAAAGGATAATATTCCTTATATATACAACACTCCCAAATAACTGCCCCAAGAAGAAAACAGGATTTTTAATAATAATAGAATATATAAGTATAAGGATGGATGCAACCAAACTTATATACCAGAACGATAAAGGAATATAACTTCTTTTCTTTTTCTCTGATGCAATCCACTGTATTAAAAATCTAATGCCGAAAAGCGATTGCCCTAAAAAACCAAGGATATCTATGTATCTAAACTCAAATAAACTCAATATTTGATTCATTAAATAACTCCTTATACCCTATTCTTCTTCTTTTTAACCAATCCATTCCTTTCAAATCGCTTAGTCCTTCACAAAATCTTCCCCAGATACCATATTTGGTTTTGCCATATCTTCTGCTATTGTGTTTTACCTCAATCTGAGCAATTTTAAAGCCATGTATCAAAGCAAGATATGGGAGGAATCTATGTAAACTTTTAAAAGGGAAGATACATTCAATCAGTTCTTTTTTGAACACTCTTAAACTACAACCTATATCCTGAAATTTATCACCTAAAATTAATCGCCTATGCAGATTTGCAATTCTTGACGCTATTTTTTTACACATACTATCCTGCCTACCTTTTCTTATACCTATAACAAAATCGTATCCTTCATTAAATTTACTTATCAATTTAGGTATTTCCTCTGGCGGATTTTGCATATCTCCATCTAAGGTTATAATCACGGGTGCTTTTGCAAGTTTCAAACCAACATATAGGGCACCGCTCTGACCAAACCTCTTCTTTAAATTTATTATATGTAGATTCCTATGCCTACTTTTCATCAAACTTAATGTTTCTAAGGTATTATCCGTGCTTGCATCATTAACAACAATAATCTCAAAATTGTCTGTATTAGCCCATATACCATATATTTTTTCTACAACTTCCTTAATATTTTCCCCTTCATTGTGAACAGGTATAACTATAGAATACAATACCATTATTTACAAAGCATTTTACTTTAATTATTTTATAATCGTATCTTTTATGGAGAGATACATAAAAAGTTCTAACCTTACAGCAAAAAAATGGTGGTTATTAAGTCGTAGCCACCTAACACGTTATCTTATTCTCATAATACTTTTAGCACTAACGGCATGCAGCAAGCAAAACATTACACAGGAAAATAGTAGAATCACATACAAAACACAAAAATATGAGTCACCCCTAACTTTAAATTTGTCTTATACTCTAAACAGCGCAGGTAATTACTACCTTTTAGCAGTTCTTGTATCAAAAGAAACTACACCTGTAAGTGCATTTGAAATTAATGTCTCGCAAGAATTTATCATAAAAGGAGTGAAAAAATGGTCAGGTGAGATAAAAGCAAACACCCCGAAGGTAATTGAAATAGAAATTTCCAAAAACATCCCAACAACTGAAATTATAGGGGTGTTTACAGCAAGCATTCTGGGAAATATATTTACTACCAACCAGTTCATTAATTTAGATAAAAAAAATAAACCTGCACAAAAAACATTTATAGAAAAAAAGAATGAAAAAGGTGAAAAAATTGCCGATTTTAAAACTACCAGATAAAAACTATAATTTCAAGACCAACCAGCCGATACTCTGCTTAGCATATATCGTTTTCTATTTGTTGTCTATATCACTAAGTGGAATTGATGTTGTAACAACTGTAAAGTATCAGAAAAAATTATATGGACAGAGTGGATTCGGAGGGAGTATTTTATTTCCTTTAAGATATGCGAAAACAGAAATACTAAAATGCCAGCAACCTGCTAATAATTGCCAGGTTGTATCAACGGTGGAAACAGATTTGTCCGGCTTAATAGACGTAACTGTTGCTTCCTTAAATATAGGTGACTTTATTTCCATAAGGTTTTACGCTAAAAACTGTCCTGAATGTGCTATACACAGAAAATTGGGGGAGATAAATGCCGATTTTTCCATAGAAGTAAAAAATTTTAGTGATGCTTTATTTACATATACAGTTGATTTTCTTGACCCTATAAACACTGCCCTCTTTGAAAAGGATATAACCATACCATTTTCTGTAAGTGGTCCATTCAATATCTTTACGATTTTAGGTGCAGGGTTTGAATTTCTATATGAATCATCAGCGACCTTTACAACCAATGCCTTACCAACTGTAGCACCTTTTCTTACAGTAAGATGGGAGCTGTTATCAACGGTGGGAACGTTTTTTCAATGCAACTTTGTAAATGGGAAATGCACGGGAAATAGTATGATTTTTATTTTGGGAAGTCAGTCCGACCCTGATGAGTTTGATGACGACGTGATTCTACATGAATTCGGACACTATGTTGAGTCAAACTTTGGCAGAAGTGATAGCATTGGGGGCCCACATTCTCCTACCAGCGCTTTAGATTTACGGCTTTCATGGTCGGAAGGATATGCTGACTTTTTTTCATCATGGTGCAGGGAATGGTTAAGGGAAACTAATAGTTTTATAACGCCTGAATTCGGCTCTCTCTATACCACGCCACATCTATACATTGACAATAAAGCAATAGGAGCAGATGTTCTAAATTTTGAAATTAATACATTAGGACAAGGAACTGATTATGAGGTTAGCGTTGCCTCAATATTATGGGATATATGGGACAATAATAATGAACAGAATGATACCCAGTCCGTAAAACTCAATACCGATGGTTATGACGAGTTATTTGAACTATTCTTAATATTTATGCCGGACAAATTATCTAATACACCTGCCGACCAGACAATCGAAAGGTTTTATGATAACTTTTTAATTATAAATGGTAGTGGAACGTGTGATATACCGAGCATAGGAACACAACCTATGGAAGTTTGCCTACAAGTAATTTTCGAACAGAATAACAGCCCCTCCTATGTAGGAGATTTCACTGAAGCAGACAGGAAAGGGAATGTATCTTTGGATTTAGGAGCGGGGGAAGGTCCTTTTGATTTAACAAGAGATCCCCAATTACCGAACACAGAATTGGATCTTACCAGGAAAACTGTAACAGTTGAAGGTCTTACTTTTTATGCAGGTGAACCGACTGACCCGCCTAGCGACCCTATGTATAGTGTGGTATTCACATTTAATTGCAACAACCCTGCTAACCCGGACGATATATTTCACAAATGTGACTGGGAGATCTTCAGAGTTCATTTAGAGCAGGGAGTAAAATATGTTTTTGAGACGGTGAATTTAAAGGATGGGGCAGATACTGTTATTGAGGTATGGTCAACACCGCCGGATTTAACTGAATTAAGGGCATGTGGTCCGCCTTTTTGTCTGGCAGAAAATGATGATATAGATCCCTCGGAAGGTGTAACGGACGAGCGCGACAAGAAAAGGTCAAAACTTGTATTTACATCCCCCTCAAGTGGAGATTTTTATATTTTAGTTCACTCTTATGACAAACAGGATGCAATTTCTACTTATGGTGGCTACGATTTTAAGGCAGGACCCTTTCAGCCGCCTCCTCAACTTCCATCACCACAATTAACAGGAGGCGGAGGAGGGGGAGGATGCTTTATCGCTACAGCCGTTTCAAATAACGATAAAAACATCTTAAATCCTCTCAGAAAATATAGAGATACTGTTTTACAAAATACCTTTATAGGAAATAAAATAGTAAAAGCATATTACAAACTTGCTCCGCCGATTGCGCAAGAAATATCTAAAAGCCGCACCTTGAAAAACGCGATATATAACCTTATAAAATCATTTGTAAAAGATAATCTATCGGATAAGAAATGAGCGGTGAGAAAATTCTTGCCCGTCCTCTTCCTACAAAGATAAGTGAATTTTTAGCTCATCTACCCATAACATTGATAGCAACTGTCATGGCATATTTCAGTTTAATAAAATTAACCTCAGACCCTAATTACATACCAAACTTCAGAGGATACTTTCATATCTTTATATATTTACATTTCACAATGAGCGCCGCTACAACGGCTGCCATATATTTCAAGCATACAAATAGAATCATACGTTCCATAATAATAGGAATAACAGGCTCCGCAATATTTTGTAGCGTAGCCGACATTTTGTTACCATATACCGCAAGTTTCCTGCTCGGCTACAAAATAAATTTCCATTTCTGCTTATTTGAAGACATAGCAAGTATATTTATAATTTTGGGTGCCTTTATGGGATTCCTATTGTTCAGATTCTTCCTTTTTATTACTTATGTAACCCATCCACTACATATATTATCAAGCGTATTAGCAGCATTTTTTTATCTTGTTTCATTCGGTAAGTTTCAGTTAGAACCAGCAACTATGATAATAGTCATTTTATCTGTGTTAATACCTTGCACTTTCAGTGATTTTGTTTATCCAATGTTGTTTGTGCATAAAAGTTGCTGCCTAAAAAAATATACATAGAGAATGAAGAAGTTCAAAATATGTTGATAATATTACTTATAAAATGTAGGAGTTAAATATGGCAGAGGGGGAGATTAGGGAAGTTAGGATAGAGGATGAACTAAAGGATTCGTATATTAGTTACGCGATGAGCGTTATTATATCACGCGCATTGCCCGAGGTAAGAGATGGATTAAAACCATCTCAAAGAAGAATTTTGGTGGCAATGAATGATTTGAATTTAACACCACATAGCAAATATAGAAAATGCGCCAAAATCTGCGGTGATACTTCTGGCAACTATCATCCCCATGGGGAAAGCGTTATATACCCCACTCTTGTAAGAATGGCTCAGGATTTCGTTATGAGATACCCCTTAATCGAAGGACAGGGAAATTTCGGCTCCATTGATGGAGATCCTCCCGCAGCAATGCGTTATACTGAAGCACGACTCTCAAAAGTCGCTATGTTTATGCTGGAAGATTTAGAAAAAGAAGTTGTAAACTTCCTGCCAAATTACGATGAAACAAGAACTGAACCAGTAGTACTACCAGGAAAATTCCCCAACCTGCTATGTAACGGTTCAAGCGGGATAGCAGTAGGTATGACAACCGAAATACCTCCTCACAACTTACAGGAAGTAATAGATGCTATAAGGTATCTGTTAGACAAACCTCATGCCAGCCCGGAAGAACTATTTGGTTTAATCAAAGGACCTGATTTCCCAACCGGAGGAGTAATCTATGGCTATGAAGGACTCAAAGAAGCATATATCAAAGGAAAAGGGAAAATAATTATAAGAGGTAAAATGGAGATAGAAGAAACAAAATCTGGTAAGAACCAGATAATAATAACAGAGATACCTTATCAGGTTTCTAAAACGGACATAATAGAAAGGATAGCCGATCTTGCTAATGAAGGCAAGATACAAGGCATTGTTGATATAAGAGATGAAAGCAATAAAGAAGGGCTAAGAGTTGCATTAGAATTAAAAAAAGATATTGATTACGAAACCGTTATAAAACAAATATATAAAAACACACAAATGGAGTTGAACTATACAATTAATTTCTTAGTAATAAAAAATGGTGAGCCTAAACTACTCAACATAAAGGAACTTATAGAAGTATTTATAGAACATAGGAAAGAAGTAATAACCAGAAGAACACAATTCCTACTTAATAATCTCAAAAAAGAATTGCATATTTTAGAAGGGCTTCTTCGCGCCCTGGCAAATCTGGATACCATAATAAAGCTTATAAGAGATTCACAAAGTCAGGATATTGCTCAGCAAAAACTCATCGACAAATTTGACTTTACCATAGAACAGGCAAAAGCCATATTAAAATTACCTTTAGGAAAATTGACAAACTTAGACAGGAAGTTGTTAGAACAGGATTATAAGAATAAAAAAGAAGAAGCAGCAAGATTGCAAAGAATTCTTGATGTGCCAGAAGAACTAGTAAAAGTTATACGTGAAGAACTTAACGAATTAGAAAAGGAATTAAAAGACAAAAGGAGGACACAAATCAAAAAAGAAGAATTAGAAGAGGTTGTATCTAGCGAATTAATTGTAAAGGAAGATGTAATAATAACCATAAGTAAAAACAATTACATTAAAAGAATAAATGCGCCGTTCACGTTAAAAAAAGCTATAGAAAGAGTCCAAAAAATTTCGCAGGATCTTGAAGAAGGCGATAGTTTAGAAAACGTATTTGTAACAAATACACATTCAACTTTAGCGCTTGTCAGCGCTTCAGGTAAACTATACCTAATAAAAACATACACTTTACCTGAATTATCCAGGCAGGCAAAAGGCAAATCCTTATCACATATAATAAATATAAAATCCGATGATAAAGTATGTAAAATCTTTGAATACGAGCCTACCGAAAAAAAATATTTAGTTATTTTAACCAAAAAAGGATTGGTTAAGAAAGTCAACTTCATTGAGTTCCAAAACACTACAAGAGCAGGGGTTTATATAATAAACTTAAAAGATAAAGACGAAGTTCAAGACATTGCGATTGCTGAACTGGAAGGGAACGTTTTTATAGGAACGAGAAATGGCATAACCATACGATTTGAAGCAGATGATTTAAGAGAACTATCGCGTAGTGCAGGTGCAGTAAGAGGAATAAACTTAGATGAAGATGACCAAGCCATAAGCGTAAGCGTTATAAGCAAAGATATGAGGTATTTACTTTTCATATCCGAAAAAGGTGTTGGTAAAAAAACAGCTGCAAGTAAGTATAAAACTCAGGGAAGAGGTGGTAAAGGCATATATGGCTTTTCTGTCTCAAAGAAAATAGGTAATCTGGCATATTGCACAACGTTAAGAGAAGGAGAAGACATAGTAGTATTCACGGCAAAAGGATTACTCACCGTCATAAATGAAAAAGACATAAAAGAAACGTCAAGATATGCTCAAGGAAGAAAAATTTTAAAAGTCCCACCAGACGATAGAATTGTAAAAATACAAACACTTAAACCAATAGTAGTAGGCAACGAATGAATTAGTTATACCAAAAGAAATTGACTTTCAAGCGTTCACCCTTCCACTAACCTTCCAATCTATGGGAGAAACAAACAATAGTGTTGCCCATTCCATCAAGCAACAGAAGTAGTTTTTAATGAAAGTCATTTTTACCTCAGTATATTAGAAATCGGTTGTTAGAGGGATAACCACAATCTTTTGAACCTTAAACTTTGACCCCCTTTTGTGTCTTTAATTCTTAAGTTTCTGTGGAAATTTTTTAAAGAATAAAAAATGGAAAATTTAAGAGTTTTTTATAATATACGCCTTTACAAAAGGGGGTTGTAAAGTTGTGGGAATTTTTGCGGTTGTTAGTTTTTAGATTTCCGTTTGTCTTGTTATTCACCTCCTGTTTGTTATCTGCTTATATATCGGCTCAGGTATCCTATAAATACGACTCAAAAACTATGACTCACAATGTATCTGTGTATTGTAAAGAGAATGTTAAAATAGTGCCTATAAAAATTATTGATGGGAACATAACAATAAAATCAAACATTCAATGCAAGAAAAACGAACAGAAAGGCATATCTATTATTTATCCATTGTTTACAAATAAATTGCACTTTATATACAAAATTGGGACAAGAGTTACGAAAAGAAGTATAAGAAGCGTATGCAATTTAAACTATATAAACAGGAATATAAACCTCAAAGAAAAGACATTTTACAAAATAGGATTTTTATATAACTATCTATTCATAACATTTATCGCAGTTTTCCTCTTTGCTATGTTTCAGATTTTGGACAAAATAAATAGAAAACTATCCATAACTTTTCTTGCTACTACTGTAGTTCTAATTACATCGATATTTTCCTCAATAGATATATATTACTTAGATATGGATAATGAAATTAATGGCAATCTTATAATTAGTTATAAATTTTTTGGTGCGCAGAAAAGAACTTACAATCTTACAAACAATAATATCTATTTTTATCCCATAAATGGAAAATCAACAATTGATTTTGACAATAATAAAATATACATTTACTCCCAAAAAAATCTCTATTTGATGTATAAAAGTAACAAGAATAAATTACTACTATTATGGAAATCGTAAATATCTAATTATTGTTCCCATCTCATATGTGGAAGTTATTTTGCAAACCTTTTCGAAAGCAAGCTCCTGCCGCGGCCAGTTCTGCCGACTGGGATGTGGTAATCTCATTTCCTGCTCTTTTGAGTTTTGACCTTTGAACAGTTGAGGTTTTAATATGTATATATGGTTTTATAAAGTAAAGCGATTAGAACAGTTCTACTACTTTATATACGATGATAATTTTATATACGAAGCAGGATTCATAAAAAGTATAAATTTAATGAGGAATAGCAAAAAATTAAACAATACTCTTGTAGGAATAGGCAATATTTTCTTAGAAGAAGTAAAAAAATATTTTGAGAGAAACCTCTCCTTTTTTAGTTCAGTTAAATATGTCTATGGATTACAAAAGAAAACAATCAAAAATGAAATAAATTATAAAGTATATAATTATTTAGTAAACAACACCAAAATAGGCGGTGTTATAACTTACAATGATATATCCAAAAAATTCAATATAGATCCAAGACATACTGGAATTATTATGAAAAGCAATAAAACACCGCTGATTATTCCTTGCCATAGGGTCATAAAGTCAGATGGCAGTTTAGGTGGCTATATGGGAAAAAGCACCTTCATCAAGGAATTCTTACTTACAATAGAAGGTGCTTTAAAAAATCCCCAGTGGAAAATACAGAATGTTTGACACAAAATCAATTGTTTGTCCTGTTTGTTTAAGCGAATTGAATTATAATGACAAAGTATTAATATGCGCCAATACTGACTGTATGGTTGAGTACTACATCATTGACAATATACCCAACTTGATAGTAGAAGAGGCAAATACAAGATGTCCCAGATGTAACAATAAAAGAGAGTGGAATAATATAGAAAAATTTTTATATTGCAGAAATTGTAATTTCTATGTTGGAAGGAATAATAACAACTAAAATTTATTTATGGAAAAATACAGGGTAACTTTATTTATAACAATAGTAATTACCGTTTGGATATTATATTACGTATTTTTTCTGCCAAAATTTACGAGAAATTACTCTCCTGTTGCTCAACCATCTCCAAATAGCGCTCCTTACACTCCGACAAAACAAGAACAAAAACCTGAGATATTTGATAAAAGTATATCGCTAAAGTCCGAGTATTTAGATTTAGAACTTTTTCTGTCAGAGCGCAGTATAAAATTTGACAGTATTTTACCAAAGTTCCAAGATACTAAAAAAAATGCTTATAAACTCATTGAAGATGGAATACTAAAACTCACGATAGATAAGAATCAAACAAGGATACAATCAGTTAACATTAAAGAAAATGACCTATATATTGAATTTGAACCTATAAATAAGGTTACTCCATCTATATCCTGTAATATCAGCGATGATTATATATTTGGATGCAACATACTATTTGAAAACGGCTCAGATAGTATTGTAGATTTTCAAACCAATATTAACATATCGGGCACAATTTATAGTGAGGCAAACAACAATAGTGATATAGAGTTAATCTACGGATACTTTTTTAAAGACGTTAATTTTAAGTTTAAAAACTCCTACAATCCTAAGGACTTCGCTTTTGATAGAGGTAATGACAAAAGATTAAAATGGATTGGATTGAAAAATAAATACTTCATATTTGCAATTATCTGGGGAGCGGAGAGCTATATTGCTAATGTAAAATACACTCAAACAGGGACTACCACCACAAAAGTGACAGGAATCTTTGAAAATATCTCGCAGAAATTAACTTTACAACCAAAAAGTAGCATTGCAATTCCTATAAAAATATATTTCGGTCCTAAGCAAAAGGAATTTCTTACTAAATATAAAAATCTGAATTTGGACGTATTATATAACTTTGGGTTTTTTGATTCTATAAGCAAATTTTTATTTTTGATTCTCACTTTTCTATACGATATATTCGGCAATTATGGAGTTGCAATAATCTTTCTTACCCTGATTGTAAGAATATGCTTATTTCCTATAAGTGTATTACATCAACGCTCGATACAAAAACTCCAGGCAGTTCAACCGTTGATAGAAAAGATAAAGGAAAAGTTCAAAGATAATAAAGAGAAAATGCAGAAAGAATTTAAGAAGTTATACGAAAAATATAGGATAAACCCTATTATGGGTTGCTTACCTCTTTTTATTCAGATACCCATATTATTTGGATTATTTAATCTTTTTGACAGGGCTATAGAACTCCGCTCAGCAAAGTGCTTCTTATGGATAACTGATTTATCTCGACCGGATAGAGCAATTTATTTAAAAAGAACCATATTAGGTGATAACTTTCTGCACATACTTCCTATTCTTAATATAATTGTCTGGATAACCCAGATAATACTTGCAAAAAATACGTCTATGACAAATACAAATCCAGGCAATGAGCAAGGTATGAAATTTCTTATGTATTTAATGCCAATAATCTTTGGATTTGCGCTATATAATGCTCCGTCAGGATTAAATCTATACTGGTTATTCACCACTACCTTCTCAATTTTTGAGTCATACGTGGTAAAGAAAATAGTAAAAAAAGATGCCCTAATAATTAATGAATGATTGTATCGTTGCAATTGCGACACCTCCAATAAATTCAATACATCACATTATAAGGGGTTCTGGCGAAGATGCATTAATCTTGTTAGAAAAGGTAAAATCTGCGATGCAAAATACAGAGTATTACACTTATACTTTTAAGAAGCCCCATTCCTACACCGGAGAAAATATGTTTGAGATACATTTATGGGGAAACTATATTCAAGCGCATAAGATACTACAGATACTAATAGCAAACGGAGCAAGAATGGCAAAAGAAGGTGAATTTACAAGAATTGCTTTTTCTAATGGCAAAAAAAATTTTATAGAGTTGGAACAATTAGGAATGCTATTTGAATCAGAATCGGCAGATATTGTAAAAATCAATACTAATATTTTAGAAAGCAAGCATACAGAAAATATATTGAAGGAAATATACAATACACTCTTAAATATTGTAAGTGAATTAGAAGCAACATGGGACTTTGTTGAACATGACATACCTCCAATAGATACAACAAAACTATTAACTGATTTAAAAAATACATACTGTGATCTGAATGCAACATTACAAAACCTTAACCCATATAGTTTTACGCATAGTTATAAAATAGCCCTGTGGGGACTGCCAAATGTCGGAAAATCTCTTATATTCAAAAGATTGACAGGATATGACTCCCTTGTGACAGACATAAAAGGCACAACCAGGGATGTAATTTCAGCAAGAAAAATCTATAATAACGTTACATTTACATTTCTTGACCTACCGGGTTACAGCATAACGTTTAAAAATGAAATAGAAAAATATTCCCAAGAACTAATAAACAACATTTTGCCTGCCACTGATGGAATAATTTATGTGTTTGACCTATCAAATGAAGAGGTAGAACAAGAATGGCAATGTTTTGAAAAAATACGCAATAAAGTTATTTTATGCATTGGTAATAAAGTAGATGTACAAAATCATAAAAAATATAACTTTTTGCTTAAAAATATTAACAAAGATTCTCTGGTGGTTACTAGCGCTTTAAAAAATAGGGGATTCGGGCAACTGCTAAATAAGTTATCGTCAAAACTCATACAAAAAAATCATCTACCATCTTTAAACATCGTTTCATCCAGACAATTCCAGTTGCTCCAAGAAATAAAAAAATCCATAGAAAATGCCATAAGTGGATTTGAAAATAAAACAAGTTATGACCTTATAGTAGATGAATTGAAATATTCGTTACAGAATTTGGACAGTTTGTTTGGCAAACGATTAGACGAAGAAATTCTAACAAATATAATGTCTAAATTCTGTATAGGCAAGTAAAATGAAGTGTCCCAATTGTTCAAAAGACGGAGATAGGGTGATAAACACCAGGAACGTGGACAGCGGGACTACTATAAAAAGAAGAAGAATGTGTATCAGTTGTGGTTTTAGATTTACGACGTATGAAAGACATGAAAAAGAGAATTTGTGGGTAATAAAAAAAGATGGTTCTCGTGAGCCGTTTCAAAGAGAGAAAATATTTAAAGGAATAGTAAAAGCGTGCGAAAAGCGTTCTATACCTATGTCATTAATACAAGATACGGTTTCAGAAATTGAAAAAGAGGTGCAAAGCAGATACGAAGATGAGGTATCATCAAGAGAAATAGGAGAACTGGTAGTGTCTCACTTAAAAAAAGTAGATAAAGTTGCTTATGTTAGATTTGCATCTGTATATAGAGAATTCAAAGACGTAAAAGAATTTATGAAGGAAATAAAACCTATATTGCGGAGACCAAAACAGAAGAAGAAAAGGAAGAGAAAAAAGTAACTCTTCCTTCCCTTCTTTTAAATTATTTTAATCTAATTTCAGAAAGGGTGTGTCAATCTGGGCTTTTTGTAATCGACCACTGTAATCAATAAAAACCGTCTTTATTTCTGAGAACTCATCTACCGCCGTAGGACCTGCTTCTCTTCTACCGTTACCAGTATTTTTAACGCCGCCAAATGGTAAATGGACTTCTGCGCCAATGGTTGGGGCATTTATATATGTAATACCCGATTCTAACTCATTTATTGCCCTTAATGCTAAATTAATATTAGAGGTATATACAGAGGTAGATAGTCCGTATTCCACGTCATTTGCAACTCTGATTGCTTCGTCAAAATCAGCCACCTTTATAACCGTTAATACAGGACCGAATATCTCTTCTTTAGAAATTCTTGTGCCGTGTTTTGATTCAAAAATAGTGGGTTCAATAAAGTGTCCCTTAGCATATGGTCCCTCTGTTAATTTTTTGCCGCCTAATACTAAATTTGCTTCTTTTTTACCTATTTCTATATAACTGAGAATGGTTTTTTCCTGAGAAGGCCCTGCCACAGGCCCCATATCCGTTTTAGCATCTAAAGGATCCCCTATCTTGAAGTTTCTTACTCTTTCTATAAACAAATCCATAAACCTATGATATGCGTTTTTATGTATTATGAGGCGACTTGTAGCGGTGCACCTTTGTCCAGCAGTGCCAAATGCGCCAAATAATGCTCCATCCACTGCTAACTCAAAATTAGCATCTTCCCAAACAATTTGGGGGTTTTTGCCACCTAATTCTAACTCAACGTTTGCAATACGTTGTGCACCTCTTACATAAACATCTCTACCCGCGTCTACACCACCCGTAAATGATATCGCTTTAACTTTCGGATTTTCACATATTTCAGTGCCAACCTCGTTACCACTTCCCGTTACAAAGTTCAAAACCCCTTCAGGTAATCCCGCTTCTTCAAAAATTTCAATTAACTTGGCTGCTGTCAAAGGTGTAAAACTTGCTGGTTTAAAAACAATAGTGCAACCACATATAAGTGCAGCTCCTATCTTCCATATTGGTATTGCCGCTGGAAAATTCCATGGAGTTATAATACCTACAACACCTACAGGCAATCTTATCGTGGCGCAGAATTTATTGGGAAGTTCAGAAGTAGTCGTTATGCCAAATAACCTTCTTCCTTCCCCTGCAATGTATTCAAGAAAATCTATGGATTCCTGAACATCTCCTAAACCTTCTGCAATTACCTTACCCATTTCCTGGCTAACAAGTCTGCCTAACTCTTGCTTTTTGCTTCTCATTATGCTTGCTGCTCTCAATAATATTTCACCCCGCTTAGGAGGGGGAACTTTCTTCCATTTTGGAAATGCTGTTTCTGCTGCATCCACCGCTCTTTTTACATCATTTCGCGTGGCCAAAGGAAATCTTGCCAAAACCTCTCCATTGGCAGGATTTACCGTATCAAAATATTTATTACTTTCACTATCGACCCACTTACCATCTATATATAATTTGTAATCTTTCCCCATAACATTTCTCCTTATTTAAAATCCTTTTAACGCCATTATACTGCCACGGCACAAAACAATCACTTTTTCCCTAATCACATTATTCATAGTTCAATACAAAATTATAAAAATTTAAACGATAAAATATATATGGAAAAAGAAAGAGTTGAGTTTGCCAAATCTTTAGAAGGGGAAGTATAAAATGCAAAGAAAAGGGAAGATTGTGCTCGGAGCTGTTATTTTGCTCATAGCATTTGCTTTGGGGTGTAAAACAATTCATAATTCTTATAGCCATCTCCACGAAGTCAAAAATGATTCTGAATTGAACTTAGAGCCTATAACAAAAACCGGTCTCTACTTTGATTTAAAACAACACACTTTCTTTACAGGGGCAAAATTCCATTCATTTAATATAAGTGAAGATGAAGCAACAATTGTATTTTCTGCTAAAATTGATAATGAATACTTCCATTTATATAATCAAGACCCTTATCACAAAACATTTTCCCAGATTACAGCGGGGAACTTTAATAATATATTCCCTCATCTATCCTCAGATAAAAAGAAGGTTGCTTTTGTATCTGATAGAGACGGTTATACCAATATTTATATTGTGGATTTAGATAAAACATTTATAGTAGCACAAGTTACGGATGATAAATCAGAGAAGTTATTGCCGATATTTTCACCTGATAACTCAAAGATATTATATACTTCTAAAGAAAACGGAAAATACATATTAGTAATAATTGATTTGAATACAAAGATTAGAACATTTTTAGGTGAAGGAATAGGATTTGGGTGGACCCAGAATAATAAAGCCCTATTCATAAAACCTCACAGTGGCAAGATAAATACTTTATGGACAATTGATGTAGATAAACTCAGCGTATCGCAAGTTATGTATGACCCTAAAAAATATATAGCGTTCCCTACAATTAATGCAAAAGGAAATATGGTGACTTATTCAAAGATAAGTACCAATAAAGACGGGAATATATTAAATATCATCTTCCCATCAGTTGCTTCTGAGATTTGGTTAGCTACCATTGATGATAGTAAAAGAGCAGAGTATCAAATAATAAACGATGAATACACAAACTTTAATCCTCAAATAGGTGGAGGAAGAATATACTTCGTATCAGATAGAAGGGATGGAGAAAATATCTGGAGTATGAAAGCATCTCTTGAATCATCACCTTAATCTTTGATGTTTTTTATTATCAATATTAATATAATTGCCCAATGAGGAAAAGGAATTTGAATACTGTATACTACTTACATACACTATTGATATTATGGGGGTTATTATTTGCTATATCGTGCAAAAATGACAGTAGGAAAACATCACTCAATATAAGAAAGGAGGGTGTCAACCAAACATTCAAATTTGTTCTGTATCCAGTCATCTATGATAATAGCGAGTTCTCTAATAAATTACGGGATTCCCTTAAAGAAGTTATTGAATATAAATTTTTACAGGAAGTGATTCTACAAAATTATATACCTGCTGATACATCTGAGGTTCAAAATGATTTAAATATTCTTAATGCCAAAAAAGGGTTGATCTGTAAAATCAATGATCTAAATCTTTTCTTCCCCAATAAAATATTTATGAGATGCTTGGTCTTTACAAAGACGGTGGAAGATACTAAAGTGGATATAACCACAAAACTCCTTGCAGTAAGAGAGGAAAAACCAGATAAAGAGAAAGATAGTGGATATAAGATTTTCGACTTATATATTGACTTAAACGACAAAAATAATTTACAGGAAGCAGAAGAAATACTTAAATACAGCAGTAGTACTAAAGGGTTTTTAATAGAACATACCTTTTTAAAACAAGAGAATTTCCTCTTTGTGATAAAAGAGAAATTTGCTGCCTTATCTAAGAACTACCTGTTTGACCCTTAATCAATATATAAATAGTTTTCTTACACATATAAGATACAGGAGGAATTTTTCTCCGCATACTCTTAGAGCATACAAAGTGGATTTACAAGCGTTTGAAAAACACCTAAAACAAAATGATTTACAAAACGCTATCTTAAAATATCTATTAGAAAATCAAAGTAAGAAATTAAAAACATTTGCAAGAAAAATATCAACCATAAGGAGTTTTTTAAAATATTTAGAAGAAAATAAAGTGGAGTTCAAAAAAATTATCTATGAATATCTCAGATATCCACGTGGTGAAAAGAAAATTCCGGAATTTTTAACGTATGAAGAGGTGGTAAAGATTGTAAATAGTATAGACACAAAGAATTTCAATGGATTAAGAGATAAAGTTATGTTTGAATTTATCTTTTCAAGCGGTATAAGAGTAAGTGAGTGCACTAATTTACAACTATCAGATATAAATATAGATAAAAGATACTTTCGAGTTTTAGGTAAAGGGTCTAAGGAACGACTATGTTTTTTTTCAAAGAAAGTTCAATCGCTGTTACAAGAATATTTAAGTGCAAGAACACAGTTTGTCAGTAAAAATAACAGTAGTGCAGATTATCTCTTTGTCAATAAGTTTGGTAAAAAGATAACTGAACGAAGCGTTCACAGAAGATTGGTATACTGGGCAAAAAAAAGCGGAATACAAAAAAACATACATCCACATATGTTAAGACATTCCTTTGCAACGCATCTTTTATCCAAAGGTGTAGATATAATTTTTTTAAAAGAACTGTTAGGACATAAGAACATAGATACTACACAAGTTTACACACATATAAATTTTAATCAGTTAAAGAAATATATAGACGAAATATCTGGTTATTTATAATATACCAACTCTTACTTCAATTTAGTATCTTTCTTAAGAAGACCTTATCTTGACATAAAATACACATATTTCATTAATAATACTCTATCTTAGTCATAATGAACTTGTGCAGTTGTATCGAAATACTACTATCTGGAACAGCGACTCGATACAACCCCTTTAACTGCACAGTTGTTACCTTTTTCCCCTCTTACAAACACTGAATACCACAAGAAGTTAAAAGTCAAAAGTTTCAAAAAAATCCAACTCGCTAAACTTGCAAACTCGCAATAAAATAATAAATAATAAATGTTAATCCGGGGGTAGATATTACTTTTTATTATTATAATAAATTACCCTACTTTTTATGGATAATGAACTTTTGAAGGATTTAGAAAGAATAAGGAAAAAAAGTATTTTAGGTGGTGGGATAAAGAAAATAGAGGAGCAGCATAAAAAAGGCAAGCTTACTGCGAGAGAAAGATTACAAATCATTTTAGATGATAGTTCTTTTCGTGAAATAGACCCTTTTGTGCTTCATCAATGTAGCGACTTTGGGATGGCTAAGAAAAAGATATTGGGTGATGGAGTAGTTTGCGGATTTGGAACAATATTTGGAAGGCCTGTGGGGATTTTCAGTCAGGACTTTACAGTATTTGGTGGTAGTTTAGGGAAGATGTTTGCTGCAAAAATATGTAAATTAATGGATATGTGCTTCAAAGTAAAAGTGCCTGTTATAGGTCTTAATGATTCTGGTGGTGCAAGGATACAAGAAGGGGTTGTTAGTTTAGGAGGGTATGCGGAAATATTTTTAAGAAATACCTTATGTTCAGGTGTTATACCACAAATCTCTGTTATAATGGGTCCGTGTGCAGGAGGTGCTGTTTATTCTCCTGCTTTAACTGATTTTATCTTTATGGTGAGGAAGACAAGTTATATGTTTGTTACAGGTCCGCAGGTGGTAAAAACTGTAACTTATGAAAATATTGACGCTGAGACATTAGGCGGAGCAGATGTCCATACTACAAAAAGCGGCGTTTCAAATTTCGCTTATGATAATGAAGCAGACTGTCTACAGAATGTAAGAAAACTTATATCTTACTTACCCTTAAACAATACAGAAAAACCTCCGAAAACAGATAATCATGAACCTCCTGAACACTTTATAAAACGACTTGATTCAATAGTTCCAAAAGAATCCTCTAAGCCGTATGATATGTATAAAGTAATAGATGGGATATGTGATTGGAATTCGTTTTTTGAGGTATCGAGGGATTTTGCCAAAAATATAATTGTGGGTTTTGCAAGAATAGATGGTGCTGTTGTTGGGATAATAGCCCAACAACCATCAGTATTGGCAGGATGTCTTGATATAAACGCTTCAATAAAGGCAGCGAGATTTATAAGATTTTGTGACTGTTTTAACATACCTTTGATAACGTTAGAAGATGTGCCTGGATTTTTACCTGGCGTAGAACAAGAACATAACGGTATAATAAAAAATGGAGCGAAACTGCTCTATGCATACTGCGAAGCAACGGTTCCAAAAATTACTGTCATTACAAGGAAGGCGTATGGTGGTGCTTATGATGTTATGAGTAGCAAACATATAAGAGGCGATTTTAATTTTGCTTGGCCATCTGCTGAAATAGCAGTTATGGGACCAGAAGGAGCCGTTAACATTTTATATAAAGATATAAAAGATAAAAACAAAATAGATAAACTGGTTAGCATTTATAGAAAAAAATTTGCTAATCCATATTTTGCCGCATCAAAGGGATATATTGATGATGTAATTAAACCATCTCAAACAAGAGAAACGTTGAAATGGGCATTGAAATTATTAGAGACAAAGAAAGATTCAAATCCGCCAAAAAAGCACGGAAATATTCCATTATAAAAACTAAAAAGGCATAAGATCAACCATACCGTGGCAAGATTTATATACCAAAAGAAAATCAATTTTCAAGTGTTCACCTTCACCCAACCCTTTTGCCTTAAGCAAGAGGAGGTAGTTTTTATCTGAGTATATAATAAGTGTATGCAGTGGTTAATATTTTAATAGCAAACAGAGGCGAAATTGCAATAAGAGTTGCAAAAACTGCTAAGAAGATGGGATTTAAGACCGTTGGAATTGTTGCTCCTTTTGAGACAAATTTTTATTATCTAAACTTTCTTGATAAATATGTAGAAATGAAGGGTAATACTTTGTCTGAAACTTTTTTAAATATGGAGCAGATAATAACTATAGCCAAAAAAATGCACTGTAAGTGCCTACATCCAGGATATGGATTTTTATCAGAAAATCCAGAATTTGCGCGTAAATGTAAAGAAAATGACATCATATTTATTGGCCCATCTGAACAAACATTAAAATTAGCGGAAGATAAACTCCTGTGTAAGAAAGAAGCTATAAACTGCCAAATAAATACTACCCCTTCGACTGAAGATATAAAGCGTCTAAATGAATTTCTCTTTCCTGTAATGTTAAAAGCAAAAAAAGGCGGTGGTGGCAAAGGATTAAGAAAAATATATGATAGGGATAAATTTTTTAGCGAATTAGAACAGGCAAAAAGAGAGGCAAAACTTGCTTTTGGAGATGACAGTATATTTATTGAACAACTAATTGAAAATCCCAAGCACATAGAAGCGCAGTTCATCAGAGATAGATTTGGGAATACTATTTTTTTAGGAACAAGGGACTGCTCCATTCAGAGAAGAAATCAGAAAATACTGGAAGAAGCGCCCGCAGTTGCCTTAGATAAAATTAACCAGAAAAATATTTTTGACTGGACAAAAAAATTAGCCAAGTCACTAAATTTCACGGGATGTGGCACCGTAGAGTTTCTATACAAAAATGATAACTTATATTTTATGGAAATAAATCCACGTATTCAGGTAGAACATCCTGTAACGGAAGAAATTACAGGATTGGATATCGTGGAACTTCAAATAGAATCCATATTGGGAAAGAAATTATCTATGTCGTATGAAAACGCAAAGAAGCATGAATTTTCATTAGAATTCAGAATTTGCGCTGAAGACCCATACAATAATTTCCAACCACAAACAGGATATATTGAAAAAATATTATTACCTACTTCTAATGCTTTATCCCTCAGATGGGATACAGCTGTATTCGAACGAAGTTTCATCAGCACCCACTTTGATAGTTTACTTGGTAAATTTATTGTAAGTGGTAATAATAGTAGGATTACCACTATAGAAAACGCTAAAAAACTCCTGGAAAAGTTCGTGATATTAGGAGTTCAAACCAATATATCTGTTTTCTCCGCTCTATTATCAGATAAAAATTATTTAGAGAATAAAGTGCATGTATCATATTTGGATAACAATATTGATAGTATACTTCTAGCATCTACAGAGGACATAGCAGAACAATTCACTGTTTTCTGGATAAATAAAAACAAATTTACATTATGAAATTTTTTATAGATAATAACGTTATACAAGTAATAAAACGCAAAGCCAATTCATTGCATTTATTAATCAACAAGAAAATTGTAAAAGTAGATATATTAAAAATAGATAAACAAATGGCAAAAATAAAAATAGGTAGCAAAGAAGTAGAAGTTTTCTGGACTCAAATTAACAGTAATACCTTTCAAATGGTTACGGAAGGTAAAAGTTTTGTTTATGAAGTAAGATATATGTTGCCTGAGAAGACAACAGACAGAACGTTACAAAAAGATGTTATCTATGAAATAAAAGCTCCCGTTAGCGGTCTTATATCAAAAATCTTCATATCACAGCAAAGTAAAATACACAAAGGGCAAAAATTACTATCTTTGAATGCAATGAAGATGGAGAACGAAATTCACGCACCGGTAGATGGGATAGTTAAGGAATTAAAAATAACAGAAAACAAAGAAGTCAATAAAGGCGACACCCTCATTATCATTGTTCATAGTTACTGAGCAATTGGATTAGTATATAGTCATTAAAAAGTAAAATATTAAAACTTAAAGTAGTAGTGCTGTGTTGGCGGGGGTAACTACTATTCGCAGTGGGAAAAGTGTAAGTAAAAAGGTTTAAAAGTTTAAGGTTTGTAGGGCGAAAGCGCTTACATTAATTAGTAGTTATCGTAAATGGATATACTTTTATTATATTTTTATTCTTAAGGTTGCCAATAAAATGGATGTAAATTTTGTTAAATAAAAGATACGGTTTTATCGTGAATCTATATATAGGTTTTGTCCCTATATTGAATTTTTTTCGAAAGAGCCTGTTGTAAGTCTTAGTAGAAAACAAATCTATCCTAATTTTTATCTGCTTTTCTATCTTCCTATTAAAAAATGGAAACAACACTTTTTTATAGCAACTAGGACATATAAAGTTTTTTGGTGCTATCGCTTTATCATCCCAGCATATTCTATACTTAAACCTATTTTTGGTGGTGACGTATAAGAACCATTTATTATTACTCAGCAAACCAATTACCTCTTCTTTAGTGGGTATTATTATTTTTTTCTTGTGGATCTTGTTATTTTTTAAATATCGAATCTCTATATAATTTAGGATTTTTCCTTTTTTTAAAATAGCAATGCCGTTGGGGAGCGCTTTATAAAGAACAATCTCGTTTATAGAAAGATTCATATATCCTCCAAAATAGACCTTGTCCACGTCCAAATCATATATATATAACTTATTTTTATAAAGGTAAAGAAAACTGCTGCTATTAAAACCCAAGGGCACTATCTCTTTAGTAAAAAAATCCTTTTTTATCCTGTAAATAGTTAATTTTTTTGTGTCTAAAGCAAAACAATCAATTTGAGGATGGGAATATAGTTCGTCCTGCGATGAATATATTAAGAAATCAAAAGTATCATCACCAGCCCAGTAATGAGGGGATTTGAAACCACGATCAACCAAACATCTAAAATTTTTGCTACCTATAAGAACCGGATTATAAAACACATCATTAACATCATATTCATTATAGGTGTTGGTAGTAATAGTAGTAGTAAAAACTTTACCGCTTCTACCATTTAAAGCATTAATAGGAATGATTTTGAATCGTATGATGGGTGGATCTACAGAAAGGCGCGTTTTAGCAACAAGATAACAGATATTTTGATCGCAGGAGATGCTGTTAATTTTTGTGTCACCTTTTATAAATATTCTTTTCAAAAATGCTATTTGCAAATTTTTTAGGTTTATTTTGGCAAAATAGAATTTATTCTCCTTACTAAGAATATCAAGGTTATCTGCAGACTTTAAAAATAATGGTGTTGCTATAACGCTATATATAAATTTTTCATCTGAATCAAAAATAGCACCACCTGGAGGAGGAAAGTTAAAGTTTGGTGGAAATGTCCATACCATTTTTGCATTTTTAGTATCTATTATGCTTAATCTATTTCCTTTATAGAGAAGGAGGTGTTGTTTATATATTTTTGCCCATTCGTCGTTATTTTCTATATTTATAGGTGGGTATCCTAACTTAATTTTTTTAGTAAGTATATTATTGTCACGCGCTATTTTCAATACTGTCAATTGTCCTGGCATTTTACTCCATACTTGATAACCCAATGTTTCCTTTTGCTTACCCCTCTTTATATCGACCCCATCAATTGACAAGATTTTGTCTCCTTTCTGCAAACCGTATTTCTGTGCAGGGGTTCCTTCCAAAACAAGTCCTATTTCTGCATACGGCACATTTTGAGAGGGAATGTAACTAATACCCAGCCATCCTCTATTTATGTCAAAAAAATCGCTAATATTACCATTTTTCAGCAGAATTATTCTTGACCCGATTTTTAAATAATCTATGTCAGGCATAATATAACCTTCCTTTTGTTTAAAGCCGACCAGAAGTGGGATATTCAAACTATAAGGCTGCCAATACCTTTTAAAAATATTAACATTAGAGGACCATGAAAAAACGCTATTTTTTCCTCTTACAAAACTTCTCAAAACCTTATTTAAATGTATTGGGATACCTTCCTTAATCAATACATTTCCTTCTTTCGGAATATTTTGCTTTTGAATTTCTATATTCCTTTTTTTAAGTTGAAATGGATGTAATTTTATACTGGTCATAATTCGCTTTATTCTATCATTATTAGAAATTGCTAAACAATCATAATGCTCTTTTTTAAGATTTACAAAACTCTTTTTGTTTTTACTGCAATCTTTAAAAGAGTAATATCTTAATAACTGCTTCCTTGCCTCTTTTAAATTAGCAAGCTCTGAACCTCTTTCCCTATTAAGACCTATCTTTTTTTTTTAGAAGAAGAAAGTAAATATAGAGTACTTCTTGTAAAAACAAACAAGAAATTTTTATAGGAAAACATATACTCTGGAATTACAGATATACTCTTACCATATTTGTTTGAAAAAACTATTTGTGTGGGGATAAGTTCCGCATTAGGGTCATTCGATGCAATTTTCCAATCTTTTGTAAACGTAAGTACCCCTTTTTGGGTTCCAAGAAATATATATTTACAGTTTGAGTTCATAAAAGTTACCTGTCCCAAAACAGGAGCAAGGCTAAAAGGAACTAATAACTCCTTTTTAAACTTATCTAAATTTATGGCATTAATCCTATTGTTTTCTTCCGTAGTTTGATATGTTTGGCTACCCTGTGCATAATAAATCAACGAGTTTTTAATTCCACCTGAATTCTTAATGATACCTGGAACAAAAATTACATAACTAGTTAAAGTTTTATCATTTCCTTTCTCCACCAAATCAAGTTCATCCAATATCGTACCATTTTCAATATCAATACTGTATAAGATTGAAGAATCAACCCCCATAAATATAATTTTATCCACTCCACGTTGTATTATTAAGTTATCAGAAAACGATGTTCTTACCGGATTTGGAGTATCGACTAACGGCTCAAAAAAATTTATTATACCTGTCTGCCTATCAACAGAAACAAAATAATTTTTCGACAATATAACAACGTCACCTCTGGCAGAAAAGATAATACTATGTTTAGGAATGCTCACTAAAACTTCACTTCCACCAAACACATTTGAATTTTGTCTAGATACACTATATGCTGATATACCACTTTTCCATTTCATAGAAAATTTTGGTATGCTAAAACTATATAATGTTAGTTTGAAGAAGTCCCCCTCTTCTATTGCAAGAAGTGCGTACAACGTTTTAGTATCTTCGTGAAAGTTAACGTCTAAGACAAAATACTTATCATAACTGATTTGTTTTTTATCAAAAAATATACAATATTTGCCCATGAATTTTTCCTCATTTTCCACAATACTGTCGTGGATGTAACAGATGGAAAGGTTATCCAGTGTATTTCCTGAATAAACTATATAATTTTTTGTGAAGAAGGTTTTTGAGAACGTTGTCCACTCAGGATTACTCCTCACATTCATAACATTCATAAGTTGATTGAGATTATCATTTTCATTAACAGGTGTAACCTTAGGGGGTATTTGAATTAACATGTTGAATGCACCATGTCCTTTAGAAAACTTATAGAAGATGGAAGAAGCAACGCTATATATACTTAAAATATCTTTCTTGACATTGTTAGAATCTCTATATGCGAAATAACTAACGTTGTTACACGACTGATTCCCCCATACTGCCGTGGGATATATACCACTACTTTTTATATTAAAGCAGAATTGATCCCGCGTCTCTAGTCCATAAGAATCAGCACCCCTCGGATACTGAATCACTTCTTCTAAGTTAGCAAAATCTATGTCATGACTTTCACCTTTACATAAATCTTCTTTTGTAAATACCTCTCCTGTTTTATATAATTCATACATCTTAGAATCCTCTTCCTTAAGTTCTGCTCTAACGTTTTTCTTATTATTAAACGACATATCCATCATTAATCTCGCAATCTTCAGATACTTCTTTATTTCTACTCTAACTGGAATTTTTAATTTATTGAAGTATTTAGCAAAAATTTCTACCAATCTTATAGAACCATTTTCTATGGATTCTTTGAAAAATATATCCAGTAGCTTATTTATATTTTTTGCATATGGATTCACCATTATGACACGAGAAATGGCATTAAGATCATACATTTTTCCTGCTTTCTTATTTATTATGTTTTCTATTTCAGAAGCAGTTTGTTTTTGTATAAAATCTATAAATTTTTTATATAGTTTTGTGGCTCTATATCCAAGGTAGTATTTAATATATAACAACATCGGCTTACAACTGTACCCATTACAAACCTGTGACTTATAATTTTCATATAACATCTTATATAAGAAAGGAAATAATTTATCTAATCTATTTTTCTTTATATTAATATTTATTATCTCCTTCATATTGTCATCTATTTTTGTTCCCATCGTATACCCCGCTATAGGTTGCGCATTTCTACCATCAAGATTGGCACGATTAATAGCCACATTCCTCATTTTAGCTTTTAATTTTATTACCCCTCTATTCTGCCCAAACAAAAGATTATATCGAATGAATAACAAACCCCATATGATAATAATTGCTCTTTTCATACTACTTTCCTCCTAATAAAAACATTATTATCACCATAACTTTTGACGTATTGTTGTACTCCATGTGAAAATCGGTCATTACAAACTAAATATTGGGTAACTTGTTTCGGGAACTGTAATATGGAAATATTTGAAATACTACTAACTAAATCAAACAATTTCAGTAGTTTTTTTAAGCTGACCTCTTCTTTATACAACATAAATGGCGGCGATAAAAATGACACTGCGAAATTATATATAGATAAACCCTTCATATCCTCTAAAAGATCCATTTTAACAATATAAAAATTATTTTCAAGTTTCAATTTAGAGAGATTATACTTTAATACATTAATAACACTAAGATTCTTTTCAAAAAAAATAACCTTATCTGCATCATTACTTAATGCCTCTATTCCGAAACTTCCTGAGCCTGCAAAAAAATCTCCTATTGTACCGCCACAAATCTCTATTCTAAACATGTCCATCATCGCTTTTCTCACTATACCTGGAACTGGTCTAACTATACTGGTCATAATTCGCTTTATTCTATCATTATTAGAAATTGCTAAACAATCATAATGCTCTTTTTTAAGATTTACAAAACTCTTTTTGTTTTTACTGCAATCTTTAAAAGAGTAATATCTTAATAACTGCTTCCTTGCCTCTTTTAAATTAGCAAGCTCTGAACCTCTTTCCCTATTAAGACCTATCTTTTTTTTTTAGAAGAAGAAAGTAAATATAGAGTACTTCTTGTAAAAACAAACAAGAAATTTTTATAGGAAAACATATACTCTGGAATTACAGATATACTCTTACCATATTTGTTTGAAAAAACTATTTGTGTGGGGATAAGTTCCGCATTAGGGTCATTCGATGCAATTTTCCAATCTTTTGTAAACGTAAGTACCCCTTTTTGGGTTCCAAGAAATATATATTTACAGTTTGAGTTCATAAAAGTTACCTGTCCCAAAACAGGAGCAAGGCTAAAAGGAACTAATAACTCCTTTTTAAACTTATCTAAATTTATGGCATTAATCCTATTGTTTTCTTCCGTAGTTTGATATGTTTGGCTACCCTGTGCATAATAAATCAACGAGTTTTTAATTCCACCTGAATTCTTAATGATACCTGGAACAAAAATTACATAACTAGTTAAAGTTTTATCATTTCCTTTCTCCACCAAATCAAGTTCATCCAATATCGTACCATTTTCAATATCAATACTGTATAAGATTGAAGAATCAACCCCCATAAATATAATTTTATCCACTCCACGTTGTATTATTAAGTTATCAGAAAACGATGTTCTTACCGGATTTGGAGTATCGACTAACGGCTCAAAAAAATTTATTATACCTGTCTGCCTATCAACAGAAACAAAATAATTTTTCGACAATATAACAACGTCACCTCTGGCAGAAAAGATAATACTATGTTTAGGAATGCTCACTAAAACTTCACTTCCACCAAACACATTTGAATTTTGTCTAGATACACTATATGCTGATATACCACTTTTCCATTTCATAGAAAATTTTGGTATGCTAAAACTATATAATGTTAGTTTGAAGAAGTCCCCCTCTTCTATTGCAAGAAGTGCGTACAACGTTTTAGTATCTTCGTGAAAGTTAACGTCTAAGACAAAATACTTATCATAACTGATTTGTTTTTTATCAAAAAATATACAATATTTGCCCATGAATTTTTCCTCATTTTCCACAATACTGTCGTGGATGTAACAGATGGAAAGGTTATCCAGTGTATTTCCTGAATAAACTATATAATTTTTTGTGAAGAAGGTTTTTGAGAACGTTGTCCACTCAGGATTACTCCTCACATTCATAACATTCATAAGTTGATTGAGATTATCATTTTCATTAACAGGTGTAACCTTAGGGGGTATTTGAATTAACATGTTGAATGCACCATGTCCTTTAGAAAACTTATAGAAGATGGAAGAAGCAACGCTATATATACTTAAAATATCTTTCTTGACATTGTTAGAATCTCTATATGCGAAATAACTAACGTTGTTACACGACTGATTCCCCCATACTGCCGTGGGATATATACCACTACTTTTTATATTAAAGCAGAATTGATCCCGCGTCTCTAGTCCATAAGAATCAGCACCCCTCGGATACTGAATCACTTCTTCTAAGTTAGCAAAATCTATGTCATGACTTTCACCTTTACATAAATCTTCTTTTGTAAATACCTCTCCTGTTTTATATAATTCATACATCTTAGAATCCTCTTCCTTAAGTTCTGCTCTAACGTTTTTCTTATTATTAAACGACATATCCATCATTAATCTCGCAATCTTCAGATACTTCTTTATTTCTACTCTAACTGGAATTTTTAATTTATTGAAGTATTTAGCAAAAATTTCTACCAATCTTATAGAACCATTTTCTATGGATTCTTTGAAAAATATATCCAGTAGCTTATTTATATTTTTTGCATATGGATTCACCATTATGACACGAGAAATGGCATTAAGATCATACATTTTTCCTGCTTTCTTATTTATTATGTTTTCTATTTCAGAAGCAGTTTGTTTTTGTATAAAATCTATAAATTTTTTATATAGTTTTGTGGCTCTATATCCAAGGTAGTATTTAATATATAACAACATCGGCTTACAACTGTACCCATTACAAACCTGTGACTTATAATTTTCATATAACATCTTATATAAGAAAGGAAATAATTTATCTAATCTATTTTTCTTTATATTAATATTTATTATCTCCTTCATATTGTCATCTATTTTTGTTCCCATCGTATACCCCGCTATAGGTTGCGCATTTCTACCATCAAGATTGGCACGATTAATAGCCACATTCCTCATTTTAGCTTTTAATTTTATTACCCCTCTATTCTGCCCAAACAAAAGATTATATCGAATGAATAACAAACCCCATATGATAATAATTGCTCTTTTCATACTACTTTCCTCCTAATAAAAACATTATTATCACCATAACTTTTGACGTATTGTTGTACTCCATGTGAAAATCGGTCATTACAAACTAAATATTGGGTAACTTGTTTCGGGAACTGTAATATGGAAATATTTGAAATACTACTAACTAAATCAAACAATTTCAGTAGTTTTTTTAAGCTGACCTCTTCTTTATACAACATAAATGGCGGCGATAAAAATGACACTGCGAAATTATATATAGATAAACCCTTCATATCCTCTAAAAGATCCATTTTAACAATATAAAAATTATTTTCAAGTTTCAATTTAGAGAGATTATACTTTAATACATTAATAACACTAAGATTCTTTTCAAAAAAAATAACCTTATCTGCATCATTACTTAATGCCTCTATTCCGAAACTTCCTGAGCCTGCAAAAAAATCTCCTATTGTACCGCCACAAATCTCTATTCTAAACATGTCCATCATCGCTTTTCTCACTATACCTGGAACTGGTCTAACCTTAGATGGGGATTTCAAAAAGCTATTTTTAAACTTTCCCGTTAAAATTCTTATCATTTTGAAACAATACTCTTTCTTCTTAAAACTTTATGGTAGAATTGAGCAAAACGATGTGCTTCATCTCTTATAAAAGTCAAAAGCTGCATACCTATGTTCTGGGGATTTATTTTCTGTTTCCTTTTATTTTTTATGGTATATATATGGTTACCCTCATACTTTGCCAAGGCAACTATAAAAACATTCAGGTTAAAACCTGAAATAATTTTCTCTATCATATTCAAGTGTGCTAATCCTCCATCTAACAATAATATATCTGGCAACGCACTATTTTCTCTAACTAACCTTGTAAACCTTCTTGTAACAACCTCTCCCATCATAGATATGTCATTAATACAATCAATCGTTTTGATTTTGTATCTTCTATATCCACTTTTATCCGGATAACCGTTCACAAATCTGACAATCGATCCCGTAGCATACTTGCCACTTATATTGGAGATATCAATCCCATCAATTATCTTTGGTATAGCATCTAAACTGAACATTTCTTTTATTGCTTCAAGAGATTTTATAGGATTCAATTTCGTAAGAGCAAAAACATTCGTATTATAATAAAATATATCAAGTCGCTCATTTATTGAATTAAGTGCATTTATCTTATCTCTAATCTCAGCTGCTCTTTCAAATTGCAAATTTTTTGCATAAAACCTCATTCGTTTCGACAAGTTATTTATCAATTCTTTACCCTTACCATTTAAAAATTCCTTAAACTCTTTTATATCTTCCATATACGCTTCCTTATTTATTTTTAATGCACAGGGGGCTGAACACATCTTTATATAATATAATAAGCATGGTCTAAAATACCGTCTGTTCTTATCGTTTTCAAAAATATTAATATCACAAGTTCTAAACTTAAATATTGACTGTAACAGTTGTATAGAACCCTTTATAATCTTCTTACTTTTTAAAGGACCAAAATACTCCATTTTTGCTTTTGAACTTCCACAATTTAAATCTGTCTCTCTTTTAATAGTAATGTATGGGAAATCATCAGCATAAACTATTGCCACCAAAGGAAATGATTTACTATCTTTTAGAGCAATATTATATTGCGGTTGTAGGTCTCTTATTAAACTCGCTTCTTTGAAAGTGGCTTCCAACTCACTTGAACACCTGATATATTCTACATCACATATCTTATCTACCATACATTTAATATGGGACCCTAGATTTTTGTTTGACTGAAAATAACTAGCAACCCTTGCTTTTATGTTATTACTTTTACCTACATATAAAATTTTACCATCCTCTCCTTTAAATATATATACACCTGGTACTTCTGGAAGTGCAAGATTTTCTACGTCTATCATTGATTGAATAAATTATAATTTTTTTAATATAATTTTTGGTTATTGGATAATACTGTAAAAAAGTTGCAAGAAACTCTTATAAAAGTATTAAAAAACAATGGCATAAAAAACCACAACGTATTAGAAGCATTCCACAATATATGTAGATACGACTTTATAAAAGATTATGTTAGCAATGAAAAGGACCTTTACGACGCATATTTTAATCCGTTTCCCATAGGATTTGAGCAAACGATTTCACAACCATTGATATGTGCAATAATGCTGGAGTCATTACAAGTAGAGGCTGATGATATTCTGTTAGAGATTGGAACAGGGAGTGGATATCTGACTGCAATTATTGCTCAACTTGCAAAAGAAGTATATACTGTAGAAATAAATGATGTATTACTATCCCAAGCCAGAAAAAGATTAGATGCTTTAAATTTAAAAAATGTGCGCTATTACTTAGGCAACGGTTTATTAGGTATAAAAGATATATTGTTTGACAAAATTATTATATCAGCAGCCATAACAGAGTTGCCTGAAACACTCATAAATTCTTTAAAAGTTGGTGGCATACTTGTTGCTCCCCTACAATCAGAGGAAAACAGCGAGAATCAAAAACTCGTAAAAATTATTAAAACTGATGAAAAAATAGTGCACCAGTTTATATGTTATTGTAGATTCGTTCCCATTCAAAAAGACATACATAATTGAAGCTACTATGCATGTTGCAATCCTATGATAAAAATAAACCAGAACAAGCCAGATAGCGATGCTTCAAGAAAAATAGTTAACTTAGTTTTAAAACAGTACGACGATGCAAAATGCGCCCTAAATCATAAGAATGCATTTGAATTATTAGTGGCAACAATTCTTTCAGCACAATGCACTGATGAACGTGTGAATAAAGTTACAAGTGAATTATTCAAAAAATATTCAACTCCTTATGATTTCGCAAAGCTGCCACAAGAGGCGTTGGAAAAGGAAATATATAGCACAGGTTTTTACAGGAATAAATCCAAAAATATCATAGAACTATCAAAAATTTTAGTAGAAAAGTACAATGGAGAAGTGCCAAAAAGTTTAGAGGAATTAATTACACTTCCTGGAGTTGCCAGAAAAACAGCAAACGTTGTAATGGGCACTGCTTTTAACATCCCCACAGGTATTGTGGTTGATACTCATATGGAAAGATTAGCCAATAGAATGGGGCTATCATCAGAAAAAAAACCAGATAAGATTGAACAGGATTTAATGGAAATTGTCCCTAAAAATAATTGGATTCAGTTTTCATTCGCTATGATAACACACGGTAGACAGATATGCACTGCGAGAAAACCATTATGCGACAAATGTTTTTTAGATAAAATTTGTCCTAAGAATGGCCTGTGATGAGTTTGAAAAAATTACATACTAATTTCAGTTATAGCAGTATTGTTTTCTATATAAAAATTTAATTTACCCGAATAGTTTTCAAGCAACGTTTGAATAATTTTTAAACCACTTCCAACTTTCGCTACTTTTTCATTTGTCTCATTCTTGAATTTGAGGTAGAACTTCCTGATGCTATTTTCTATGTTATATTCTATGTATCCTACTACATAGACCTTGGAACCGCTACGCGAATATTTCACGATGTTTGAAAATACATTATGTAATATATGACTTAAATGATTTTTAGGGATTTGCACAACTTCACCTTCTGGAATAAAATATTCTATAACAATCTTTTTTTCTTCAAATTGATATTTATATATATCTAATAATTCCTTAAAACAATAATGAAACTGACAGGATTTTTCTACACCATACTCTTTATCTTCTATACTTCTTATAAAACCTTTTATCTGTTCTATCTCTTTTATGATAATCTTCATAATATCCTCATTGCCCTTTGCTGAATATACAGCAGTACTTATAACACTTAGTGGATTTTTTATTTCGTGCAATATCTCCTTCAATGAAAACTTATTAAATACATCGTTTAAGGAAGGATTGGACATCTCCTTTATTAAAACCATCAACTCACTGGTTTTCTTATTTGAATAATTAATGGGATAAATTGATAACTCATAATTTTTACCATCCCTTGTAAAAGAAGTTAGTTTAGGACCCGACATATAAACATCGGAAGGCATTTCTTTGACAAGGGTGGATATAACATCATTATTGAATTGGCTTTTTACAAAAAAGTTAGATGCTTCTATTAATATTCCATCAGGTTTATAAAACCCTATTGCCATCGGCAGGTTAGATAGCATAAGCGTTTTCTTCAAAGATGAGTAGGAGAATGATCTATGAAGTCGTCGTAATAGGAAATCTACAAACAGCAAAGAAGAAAGTAGGAAAACGATGTTAATAGTTGATACCGAACCCTGAAATCTATGCCAGAATTCTTCATCCACCAATGGAGGCTTGTCCACAGAGACAAATTTATTGTAAAATACACATAAAAGTGTAAACAAAGAAAATATAGCTAAATTTAACAAAATAGCATATCTCCATTTGAGAGAACTCGTAGAAAACGTAATTAGGAACAATAAGAATATAAACGGACTATATATTAAACCGGTTGAATATATAAGAATCAAAGAAAAAATCACATCTAAAATTAATGTAAAAATAAATGGTAGTTTTATATCAGAGAAAACCAAATGGAATATCAATAATAAACTGTGGAAAGATATATAAAGTATCAGCACAACGTTTACACTTCTTGAAAAATTAAAAGGAATATCTAGGAAGAATAAAAATATAAGCAGGGTAAGGATAGACAAAAAGATTCTTCCTATAAGACCTACTACTATTTCTTTACCTTTCAAATCCTATAGAACAGTTAAAATATATTTTTCACCTTTCCAATATTTCTTTTTTAAAAGATTGCGGGGGTGATACTTTATATTTACCAGAAAAACAAGCATAACAATATTGTTTTTCGGACCCTACTACTTTTAACATCCCTTCTATGCTTAAGTATCTAAGAGAATCTACTTTTATCTCTTTTTCTATCTGGGGTATTGATAAGTTAGATGCTATTAATTCCTCTTTTGTAGGAAAATCTATGCCAAAAAAACAAGGAAATTTTATAGGTGGAGAGGCAATTCTATAATGAACTTCCCTTGCTCCTGCGTCTCTTAGCTGTGAAACCCTAAACTTTGCAGTATTACCTCTAACTATAGAATCATCTACAACCACAACCCTTTTATTTTGTATAACGCTTTTTATAGGGTTAAGTTTTAATCTTAAATTTACTTCTCTTGACGCCTGAAAAGGAGTTATAAACGTTCTTCCTGTGAAATGACTCCTTACAAATCCTCGCTGATATGGTATTTTTGATTCTTGAGAATATCCTAACGCCGCAGATGTGCCTGAATCTGGGATATCTATTACTATGTCAGCATCTACCATACTTTCTCTTGCAAGTTCTTTGCCCAATTCAATTCTTACATCATTAACCGATTTACCAAATATAAAACTGTCAGGTCTTGCAAAGTATATAAACTCAAAAATACATTGCGCTAGCTCCTCACTTTTCTTCGGTAGAAAATAACTCTTTATATGATGCCCGTCAATTTCAACAATTTCACCTGGTCTTATCTCCCTCATAAATTCCCCTCCAACGTAATCCAATGCGCACGTTTCAGAACACAATATTATATCGCTGTTTTTCTTCCCAAGAATAAGCGGTTTAAAACCAAAACTATCTTTTATCCCATATAATTTACCATTCATAATCATAACCAGTGAATAAGAGCCACTTATTTGGGATAATATAGGTAATAAATTTTCAAATGAACCTTTATAATGGTTTTTAATAATATGAACAAATATCTCCGTGTCCATAGTTGTCTGAAACTGTATACCACTTTTTTCTAACTCCGTTTTGATTTCTAAACTATTGGTCAGATTACCATTATGAGCAACCGCAATAAAATTACCATCAAACTGACTCACAATAGGTTGAGTATTTACCTCATTATATGAACCTGTTGTAGAGTATCTCGTATGTCCTATACCAATATTACCCTTAAGATTGTTTATTATATCTTTAGAAAAAATCTCAGACAAAATACCCAATTTTTTATACGTTTTTATCTGGTTAGCGCTTAATGTGGTTATTCCAGCACCTTCTTGCCCACGGTGCTGTAAAGCATAAAGCCCTAAATATATTATCTCACTTACATTTTCTCTATTGGAATAAATACCGAATATCCCACACATAAATGTTAACAATTATAACTCATTTTGTTGACAAAACTATTAATCTGAAATTACCCAGAAATTACCACAAAGAGGGAATTTCTGCGAACGATGCTGTGCATCGTCCCACACAATAATATAGATTGTGTGGAAATTACTGCTAAGCAATTTAAGTATTTATATTTGTGCAATAGCACAAAAAACGAATTTATAATAGGAGAAGAAAATGAAATATTATATGAATAGTTTTATCTGATCTGCGTAGCTCCATAGATGACGGATAAAAAAGATTGTGTAATCTCTAATGTGGATAACGTTCTATCAGTTATTTTAACAGTCGTATATCTTTTCATCATTACGCCAATAGGTATAATATTTCGCCTGTTTAAAAAGTGTAGAACAAAAGTAGAACTAGATAAAAACACATCGACCTATTGGAACAACAAAACATCTTCTAAATATAAACTAAAATTTTATTTACCAACTAAAAAAGAAATAAATATACTTGGGATTTCTGGATTTTACCATGATTCTGCAGCTGCTTTGATACAAGATGGCAATATAATTGCCGCTGCTGAGGAAGAGCGTTTCACAAGGATAAAACACGATCCTAGATTCCCACAAAATGCTATAAAGTTCTGCCTTGAAGATGGTAAAATTAAGCCAATCAATTTAGATGCAGTGGTTTTTTTTAGTACCCCTTCGCTAATGCTATCAAGAATTTTTGATTCTTTCTTTACAAGTGCTCCGCGGGGTTTGAATTCATTTATAGGAACTATAATAATATGGTTGAAAGAAAAATTATGGATAAAAAGAACCATTATGAAAAGTTTACGTGGATTAAGAGGAACGATTCTATTTACCGAACATCATCAATCCCATGCAGCATCAGCATTTTTCCCATCACCATTTCAAGAAGCAGCTATTCTTACAATAGATGGTGTAGGTGAATGGGCTACAGCAAGTATTGGAATAGGTATTGACAATAAAATTGAATTATTAGAAGAATTATACTTTCCTGATTCATTAGGACTACTTTATAGTGCGTTCACATACTATTTAGGTTTTAAAATTCATAGCGGTGAATACAAAGTTATGGGACTTGCCCCTTATGGTGAGCCAAAATATGTCAATTCTATCTTAGAATATATTGTAGACATAAAAGAAGACGGTTCCCTTCGACTTAA
Source organism: uncultured Planctomycetaceae bacterium (assembly GCA_964633175.1). Taxonomy (GTDB): domain Bacteria; phylum Planctomycetota; class MHYJ01; order CAZWFP01; family CAZWFP01; genus CAZWFP01. The sequence continues at coordinate 40,188 of CAZWFP010000011.1, forward strand.
CAAAGAATATTTTAATTTTGCTGGTAGTTTCCCCTACCTAAATGAAAAATTTCGTCAATTATTTGACGTGCCAGAACGGCTACCTGAAACGACCATCACTCAAAAACATATGGACCTCGCCTGTTCCATACAAGAAGTGTGTGAATTAGCAATGTTGCGAATGGCAAAATACGTAGCTAAGAAAACAGGTATGAGAAATTTATGTATGGCAGGAGGGGTTGCCTTAAATTGCGTAGCAAACAGTAAAATCTTGAAAGAAAGGATATTTGATAATATTTGGATACAGCCCGCCGCTACAGATGCAGGTGGCTCCATCGGCGCTGCTCTTCTTACTTATTACCAATACCTTAACAAGCCACGAAAAGTAAATCCTCAAAAAGATAGTATGAATGGTTCTTTTCTCGGTCCTCAATATACTAATGAAGAAATTGAAGAACTATTAAAGAATAATAACATACCTTATCAAAAATTATCTTACGAAGAGTTAATTGACAAAGCTGCCAACTTAATTGCAGATGGTAATGTCATAGGATGGTTTCAGGGAAGAATGGAGTTTGGCCCACGCTCATTAGGTGCACGCTCAATCTTAGCAGACCCTCGCAATCCATCTATGCAGAAACGTTTGAACCTCAAAATAAAGTTTCGTGAGGGCTTTAGACCTTTTGCACCATCAATATTGGAAGAGAACTTATCTGATTATTTTGAACTGAATAGCCCATCCCCATATATGTTGTTGACAGCAGAGGTGAAAAAGGAAAGACGAATACCATTAACAAAAGAACAAGAAAAATTACGGGGAATTGATAAACTTAACACAATACGATCAGATATACCCGCGGTAACTCACATAGATTATTCAGCAAGAATTCAAACAGTAACAAAAGAAACAAATCCTGTCTTTTATGACTTAATAAAAAAATTTCATAACATAACAGGATGCCCCGTATTAATTAATACGAGTTTTAACGTAAGAGGAGAACCAATAGTATGCACACCAAAAGATGCCATTACTTGTTTTTGTAGAACTGGTATTGACTATTTAGTAATTGGAAATTATGTAATTGATAAAAAGAACATACCTTATGAACTATTGGAAAAACATACTAAAACTTACGAAAATCTTAAATTAGATTAGGTATGAAGCACAAATTAATAGTAATATTTCCATTTTATCCAACTCTACAAACACTTCTCACCTATGATATGATTTTAGGCTTACAATGCCTCAATTGGGATATTTACTCTATATCATTAAAAAGAACAAATTATGCTGAACACTCATACTTCAAGAATAAGTGCAAAATATTTTATATAGAAGAAATAATAAATAAACTCAGTTTTAGCGATTATATAATTTATGGTATTAGATATTTAGTAAGTAGCTTTTATATGAGTATACTTTTTCTAGTATATGCGTTAAAAAATCCTGCACCTCTAAAAAAAACTATCGCTATTTTAAAATTCCAGCACAATTACAAATTGAATGGTTCTATCTCCATTCTTGCTCAATCTTATATCTCAACCTCCCTTTATGGAACATTCTTAAAAAAGGTTATGCCACAAAGCAAACTAGTTTTTACAATCCAGAGTTATTATGGACAACTATTGCCCGTTAATATAAAGCAATTAAATTTAAAGTTAAACCCTATACATTGGTTAATAATAAGGTATGTCTTAAAAAACTTAGATTTAATCAGTTCCATAGCGCCGAAAATTCACTTACCTATCGTTAAGATATATAAACGATACAAAATAAAGAATAGCTTTTCATTTACATTGCATAAAATTCCTATCGCATGTTCCTGTATCGTTAATAAACCTAATAACTCATACCTAAAAATTATATTTGTTTCTCATTTGCGAAAAGAAAAAGCAGTAAAAGAGGCATTAGTAGAAATAGGACCATTATTACAAAACTATAATATACACATAAACATTGTAGGAGACGGGGAAGAAAGGAAAGACATAGAAGAATGGATAAGAATAAATAAATTAGAATCAAAAATAACACTTGCAGGAGTAAAAGATAGGATAAAAATCTTAGAGATGATGAAGGAAGCGGACATCTTGATACATAATTCATATTTAGAAGGTGGCCCCATTGTCCTGCTTGAAGCATTGATGTGTATGACAATTCCAATCATAAGAAAAACTGGTATTGTTGAATACATCATAAAAGATGGTTATAACGGGTTTATTATAGATGAACAAAATACCTTATACTCAATACTGGAGAAAATATTAAAAAATCCAGAAATACTTTTACAAGCAAGAAGCAACATAGCTATTAAATACAAAACGAACGCAAACTTTGGCTTTATTATAAAAAAAATAGATTATTCCCTACAGAATTTACATATACCTCATCCTTCTTCAAAAATAAAACTATTCTTTAAACCTTAACCTTGAACTTTTGAACTTTGACAATGTCATTGCGAACCCGCAGGGCGTCGCAATCTCATTCATCAAAAGAACATCAATTTGTATCTTCACACAGCAACTTTTCACTAATAACCACTATAAAATTGAATAATGAACAAGGTAAAAGAGATATATCTGCGACAAAGGTGTTCAAAATTCAAATATAAAATATTCAATATTAAATTTTCAATAAATTTTCCTAAAATTATAGACACAACATCATGAATAAGAGCGAAAGGTAAATATATAACTTAATAATTAATTCTATCTACTGTTTTGAAATAGAATCTTTTGGGGCTTTTAAAAATTAAAAGTTTTATTTTTAATACTCGCTCTTTCATGTCTATTTTTAGTATTGCTATGTGATGTTTATTCAGAAGTTCTGGAACAAAAGTGTGCAGTGGTGCACCTGCTCCACCTGTTATAATAAGAGCGGTTTTCGGCTTTACCTTCTTATAGAAAAAGTTGTGAAAATGCCCATTTATGAATAGGACTTGTTGTTTTACGTTATCAAAAATCTTTTGAAAGTTTTTTACAAATTCACCATGGATTTTTAGTGTTTTTACGTTTCTATATATGGGATGGTGAAAGGTAGATAATAGAAGATTGAACCTGTTATTGTATGTTTTTAACGTTTCTTCTATGAATCTGTTTTGTGAGGATACTTCTTCCCTTGATAGTTTTTTATAATTGGAATCTAAATTTAGGATAAGAATATCCTTATTTATATATACACAATACCATCTTTTTTGATTAAGGTATGGAAACGTCTCAAAATAGTTTTTTAATCCTACTGTGTCTATAAAATTGATATCATGATTACCTATAACAGGGAAAAATATTGGTGGATTGTTATGGTTTATAAACTTACTAAAATATCGGCGAAAAAATTTCCACTCACTTGTTTTTGAACCAAACTTAACTAAATCGCCGGTGTGTAAGAGTATGTTTGGATTTACAAGAGTTAAGTAGTTAGATATATGATTTATTTTTACTTTAGGCGTTGACCCGAAAAATTTTTCTATGGTTATTGGGTTTCTGGTGTCACCAAATATGGCAATTTTTATGTGGTTACTTTCCTTGTTAACTTCTATACATTCGCCACCAATGGTGGGGGCAGTTAGGCAATAGACACAAGACAAAAAAAGAATGAGATTTTGTATGGAGGGAATCACCATCTCTATAATTATAATAGAAGAAAAAAATAATAATTAACCAGAAATTACCACAAAGAGGGAATACCTTAAAAAGTCAAAGGTCAAAAGTTC